>JANMZS010000064.1:0-23766 GCA_031383535.1 Flavobacterium sp. | reverse complement strand
TGCAAGATTATCTAGTTCAGATGTAGAAACTCCATCATAAAGTCCTTCAATTACTCTCATTGCCACTTTTACGGCATCAACCAAATCATTTAAACCATAGCATAGTTTTTTAATTCTATCTGTGATTTTGTCGAACATTACGGGCTCTTTGTGGCCGTCTCTTTTTACTACGTACATAATCTTGTGTGTTTTTAAAATAGAAAATCCCTTCGCTATTTTGGTGAATTTGTTTATGGTTTTGGGAAACTAATCCCGTTGGTTTTTCCACATCAAAGACGTGAAAACAGTTCCTAATTCTAATTGATTATAGAAGAAGGTAATTTTTAACAACTAAAGTTTTTATAACTTTTATTTTTTAAAAATCAGCGTCGAAACTAATTTTTTGAGCATCTGAGTCGGTATTCATCACTCCTGATTTCTGGTATTCGGCTACTTTCTTTTCAAAGAAATTTGTTTTTCCTTGCAACGAAATCATATCCATAAAATCAAAAGGATTTGCGGTATTGTATTCTCTTTCGCAACCTAGTTCGACTAATAATCTATCGGTCACAAATTCTAAATATTGAGTCATTAGGGTGGAGTTCATTCCTATCAAACTTACCGGAATCGACTCGGTAATAAATTCTCTTTCTATGTTTAGAGCATCAACAATTATTTCTCTGATACGTTCTTTGGAAACTTTGTTTACTAAATGATGGTTGTGCAAATGCACGGCAAAATCACAGTGAACGCCTTCGTCCCGGGAAATTAATTCATTCGAGAAAGTTAAACCTGGCATTAAACCTCGTTTTTTCAACCAAAAAATAGAACAAAAACTTCCCGAAAAGAAAATCCCTTCTACGGCTGCAAAAGCAATCAATCTTTCGGCAAAAGAATCGGATTCAATCCATTTCAAAGCCCATTCCGCTTTTTTCTTAATTGCAGGAAAAACATCTATTGCGGTAAACAATTGTGTTTTTTCGGCCTCATCTTTTACGTAAGTATCAATTAAAAGTGAATAGGTTTCGCTGTGAATGTTTTCCATCATAATCTGGAAACCATAAAAGAATTTTGCTTCAGCATATTGCACTTCATTTACAAAATTTTCAGCCAAATTTTCATTTACAATTCCATCAGAAGCGGCAAAAAATGCCAAGATGTGTTTCACAAAGTATTTTTCGTCTTCGCTTAACTTATTGTTCCAATCATTCAAATCTTGAGACAAATCGATTTCTTCGGCAGTCCAAAAACTAGCCTCCATTTTTTTATAAAACTCCCAAATATCATGGTGTTTGATAGGGAAAATTACGAAACGATTTTTGTTTTCTTGTAAAATTGGTTCTAGTTGCGACATTGCTTTTTATGTTTTTTGAAATTTTAACGAATAATTATGTTTTCGTCGACTACAAAGATTGTGAATTCTTGTGGTTTTAAAAAGTCAAACTTATTCACAATACCACTGAGTTTTTAACAAACAGAAAAAAATCAAATAAATTACACACAAATATAAAATACTGAAAATAAACATTTTATAAAACAAAAATACTGTAAGATACTGTAAAATATAGCAAATAAAAATTACGTGGTTTGTAAAATAATCATTTGCAAAACATTATTTTTTTAGTTCCTGAGCCACTTGCTCCAGTTCTAAATACCAATCTTCGCCAAATCTTCGAATAAGAGCTTCTTTGACAAATTTATATACAGGAACTTCTAATTCCTTGCCCAAAGAACAGGCATCATCGCAAATTTCCCATTTGTCATAGTTTACAGCTGCAAATTCGGTAAAATCTTTTACACGAATAGGATACAAATGGCAAGAAACCGGTTTTTTCCAGTCGACTTCTCCTTGATTATAAGCTTGTTCTATACCGCAAAGTGCAGTCTTACCATCAAAAATTACATAAGCACAATCTTTATTGTCAACTAAAGGTGTTCCGAGTTCGCCATCAGTTCCTACCTCCCAAGTACCTTGCGCTTCGATAGCTGCAATTCCTTCCTTGCGGAGAAAGGGCTTTACTTTTGGATAAATAGCTTCTAGAATTCTGGTTTCTTCTTCACTTAGTGGTGCGCCGGCATCGCCATCAACACAACAAGCGCCTTTACAAGCCGAAAGGTTACAAACAAATTCTTTTTCGAGAATATCCTCGGATACAATGGTTTTTCCTAGTTGAAACATGTTGCAAAGATACCTTTCAATTCTGAATTTTATATTTTTAATTCTAAAAAAAACATGTATTTAATCATTAATTTTCAAAATTGAATACCTTTACAGAATTCGTTAAAACCAAAATTATGGAATTAAACTTTAAAGAAATTATCACTGTGGGCATGGTTCTTTTCGCCGTGATCGACATTGTGGGAACCATTCCGATAGTAGTCGATTTGAGAACAAAACACGGTCATATCGAATCCGAAAAAGCCTCGGTTGTAGCTGGAATTATTATGATTGTATTTCTTTTTATAGGAGAGGAATTCTTGAATCTTATAGGAATCGATGTTCATTCGTTTGCAGTTGCAGGTTCGTTCGTTTTGTTCTTTTTGGCTTTAGAAATGATTTTAGGAATTAGAATATACCGTGACGAAGCGGCGAGTTCAGCTTCGATTGTTCCTCTTGCTTTTCCTTTAATCGCGGGAGCTGGAACCATGACCACTCTTTTATCCTTGAAAGCAGAATTCCAAACTATCAATATTATTATAGCTATTATTTTGAATGTTATTTTGGTTTATATTGTATTAAAGTCTTCTTCTAGAATAGAAAAAATGTTAGGCAAAAATGGGTTAGGAGTTATTCGTAAAACTTTTGGCGTGGTTCTTTTGGCTATAGCTGTTAAATTATTTGCTGCTAATGTTAAAGATTTACTACTCTGAAATATTTTTTCATAAATTTACACCGTAACATTTTTATACTTCTTTTATCATTAAAATTGTTGGTTTAAAATTTATCATTTCTTAAAAAAATAGTTTTATGAAAATCTTTACTAATGTTTTAGTTTGTTTGGCACTGGCTTTAATTGTTTTCAACATTAGTCTACTTGATTTCAATCACCTTTTAGAAGGAAATAGCATGGTAGCCTTTATTGGAATTGCCGCCTCGCTTTGTGCGGTTTTAATTCTTTTGATTTTTAAAATGTCAAAAAAAATTGAAGAGAAAATGAACGACAAGTTTTAATTGTGTTTGATGTTTTTCTTATTGGTGGCGGAGTTTCGGGAGTTTCGTGCGCACTCGTTTTAGGGTCTGCCCAAAACAAATCCTTTGCAGCGGATAAAAAAATCGGCATTATTTCTCATCAAAAAAGTTCATCGCTTCAAGAAGCGATTATTAATAATGGGTATGGTATTGCTCCAGGCACTTTAGGTACTACTTTATTATCTGAAAGCCTGCAACATTTATCCGAAACCTACCCTCACATCATCCAAATTCAAAACGAAAAGGTCCTAAGAATTGAAGGTGAATTTACTTCGTCAGTTCGTCCTTCGTCCTCGTGTCCTGAATTTACTATTGTCACCAACAAAAATAGCTACCAATCCAAAATTGTAGTAGTAGGAGTTGGCTCGGCAAACACGTTTTCAATAGATGGACTAATGCAGTTTGTAGAATCGCATCAAAAATCAATTCCAGAAAAACAAAGAATACAACTAAAAAACATAGATCATAAAGTTACCGAAGGAATTTATGTGATAGGAACTCTTGCAGGAACAAGAAGCCAAGTGGCTATTGCTGCTGGAAGTGGCGCTGCGGTAGCCACCGACATTCTTACTTTATGGAATGACGGTATTCAAACGCATGCTCATGATAGTATTCGATAAATTTTTATAAAATTAGTCCAAATCTTCAATCTGTTCTACAATAACCCCTGCTTTTGTCAAAAAATCTATGCCAGAGGTATCTTTATACCCGTTTTGATAAACGACTCTTTTTATACCAGATTGATGAATCAGTTTGCTACATTCTTTACAAGGAGAAAGCGTAATATACAATGTCGCCCCATCACAAGTTTGGGTAGAACGTGCCACTTTCAAAATTGCATTAGCCTCGGCATGAAGTACATACCAATTGGTTAAGCCTGATTCATCTTCGCAACAGTTTTCAAAACCAGAAGGTGTTCCGTTATAACCATCAGAAATAATCATTCTATCTCGAACAATAATTGCACCAACTTGTTTGCGTTTGCAGTAGGACAAAAGGCTCCACTCACGTGCCATTCGAAGGTAAGCCTTATCGTATTTATTTAATTTTTTATTTTCCATTTTTAATTGAATCGATTCCAAATTTCGTTACTAATAATCATCGGCAAAACTACACCAATTACAAAGGAAGACATTACCAATATCCAGTCGCGTTTTGAAAATCGAAAGACTGTTTGAAAAATATAAGAAAGTAATAAAACTATTAAAACTATTATAATTTGCGCTATTTCTATTCCTAAAGAAAATTCTAGAATAGATATCAATTTAGATTGAGGGGAAGCTTTAGTAATAGTATTAAAATAATTTGAGAAGCCTAAACCATGTATGATTCCTATAAATAATGTAAAAAATCCAACTAGGTTTATACTTGCTTGTTTCGATGATTTTCCTGACGTAAAAAGATTAAATACAGCTATAAATAGAATTATAATAGGGCTTAAAATACTAATTAAATTGCCTTTTATGATGATGACATTAAAAAAAGTAAGTAATAATGCTAGCATATTTCCAAATGTAAAAACAGAAACTAATAGTAATAGTTTTTTCCAATCCTTGAACAAATAAGGAGCTGTTAATGCAATTAGAAATAAGATTTGTTTACAAGCAAATAGGTTTAGAATATGCCGTAACCCATTTTCGAAATAACTCCAGAATTCTGCCATGGCAAATAGTTTTAAAGATTAGGGGATGTCAAACTTACAATTTATTTTGAAAGATTATTAAATAGATGCCAACAAATACATTCATAGTACTTAATAAATCGAAAAATAGTGTTAATTAGTTTCAAAAAGCATGAAATATAAATTAACTTTGTTACTACACTAAATACAAATACTATGTCAATTTCAGAATTATTTGATAACGAATTCAAACAAAGAAACAAAGGGCATTTTTCTGCCATTGCGCGTGTTGCCTTAGCTGACGGTATAATCACTACTGAAGAAAAGCTTTTCTTAGAAAAGCTAGCAAAAAATCTTGAAATTTCAGATATGGAATATCAGGAAATTATAAACAATCCATCAAAATATCCAATCAATCCACCCTACCTTCGTGTCGAGAGATTAGAGCGTCTTTACGATTTGGCTAGAATGGTTCATAAAGATCACCATTTAGGAGATCAACAAGATATAATATTGCGAAAACTAGGTTTAGCTTTGGGTTTTACACCAGAAAACGTAAATTATATTGTAGATAAAGCCCTTTTATTAGTAGATAAAAAAGCAGACTTAGACGCTTTTATTTATGAAATAGAACACATGAATAAATAGGGTGATTTACTTTTGATATAAAAAACACCTGAGGTATTTTCTATATCACTATTATTTACCTCATCTAGTTTCATACATAAAGTCCTCCGCTTTTTGAACCATGTTAAAGCTTCCGCAAAAAAATGGAGCTCTTTCATGCAATGCTTCGGGATTAATTTCCATAATTCGATTAAAACCATCCGATGCCTTTCCGCCAGCTTGTTCTACAATAAATGCCATTGGATTGCACTCATAAAGCAATCGTAGTTTCCCTTTTGGTGCTTTGGTGCTAGTAGGATACAGATAAATACCGCCTTTTATCATATTTCTATGGATATCAGAAACTAAACTACCAATATAGCGAGAAGTATAAGGTCTATCCTCTTCTTCGGTTTGACAATATTTGATATAATTTTTTACTCCTTGCGGAAAATGAACATAATTACCCTCATTTACCGAATAAATAGTTCCGTTTTTTGGAAATTGCATATTGGGATGCGACAAATAAAAAGTTCCAATTGCAGGGTTTAGAGTAAACCCATTCACACCATGACCTGTTGTATATACTAGCATTGTCGAAGTTCCATAAATCACATAACCCGCAGCAACCTGATTAATTCCAGGTTGTAAAAAATCTTCAATGGTTACGGGTGTTCCTATCGGAGAAATTCTTCTGTAAACCGAAAAAATAGTGCCAACGGAAACATTTACGTCAATATTTGACGAACCGTCCAGCGGATCCATCAAAACCACATATTTATTATTATGACAATTATCATTGCCTTCAACAGTTATAAATTCGTCATTTTCTTCAGAAGCAATGCCGCACACAATTTCGCGATTGATTAAGGTTTGTATAAAAATTTCATTGGCATAAACATCTAGTTTTTGCTGATCTTCTCCTTGAATATTTTGTTCTCCGGCGGCACCAACTATATCCACTAATCCAGCTTTATTTACTTTGTAGTTGACCACTTTAGCGGCTAATCGAATCGAATTGATTATTCGGGACAATTCGCCTGAGGAATATTGAAAAGCACTTTGATTTTCAATTATAAATTCACCTAATGTTTTGTTTCTTTCTTCCATTACGAAATCGTTGTAGTTGTTTTGAAGTCACAAATGTCGGGTTTTTTGTGAAAACAATTTGAATATTATTTATTTGATTTCACAGAATTGTATATTTGCCCCCGAATGCAAATATTTAATGCGTTAAATAGATTTTTAACAGAACAAAAATCATAAATTCAAATTAATGATTATTAGAAAAGGAATTCCCGAAGACATGAAATCCGTATTGGAACTTATTCAGGAATTAGCCGATTTCGAAAAAGAGCCAGATGCGGTGGTTGTTACTGTTGATGATTTGATTCGAGATGGTTTTGGACCAACACCATTATTTTATGTTTTTGTAGCCGAAGTGGAATTAAAAATAGTTGGGATAGCCTTGTATTATTATCGCTATTCTACCTGGAAAGGCAAAACAATTCACTTAGAAGATTTAATAGTTAAGGATTCAATGCGTGGAACTGGTTTGGGATTTGCCCTGTATTCTGAAATCATTAAACAGGGAAAAAAAGATGGAGTTCGAAGAATTGAATGGGGAGTTCTTGACTGGAATACCAATGCGATTGAATTTTATCAAAAATCAGGGGCAAAAGTTTTAGACGATTGGAGAGTGGCTCAAATGGATGAATCAGCAATCAACTATTTTATTGAAAACAAATTGAAATAAAATCCTCTCCCCAACCCTCTCCAAAGGAGAGGGAGAAGAAACTGGAAAAACATAGATGGTCGCACTCAAAGAATAATTAGAAACAATAAACATATAAATAAATCGCTTTCAGGTATAAATCTGAAATCTGAAATCTAAAATTAAAATGAGAGTATTCAAATTTGGTGGCGCTTCAGTAAAAGATGCCGATGGAATTAAAAATGTATATGACGTATTGCAAAAAGCGGGATATGAAGGTGTATTGTTAGTTGTTTCTGCCATGGGAAAAACGACTAATGCGCTTGAATTGGTTATAAAAAACTATTTTGATAAATCAGCAGAGTTAAATGCTTCTGTTCAAGAAATAAAAAAGTACCACAACCAAATCTTACTCGATTTATTTGAAGATGATCAAGCCGAAGTTTTTTCGGCTGTAAATACCCAATTCTCAGATTTAGAATATTTTTTATCACACAACAAATCACCTAATTATAATTTTGTTTACGATCAGATTGTGAGTTATGGCGAATTAATTTCGACAACAATCCTAAGTCATTATATGAGTTTTAGGGGCATAAAAACACAATGGATTGATGTTCGAAACTATGTAAAAACAAATTCTAATTATAGAGATGCTGAGGTAGATTGGGATTTAACACAAAAAAATATTGCTAAGAATGTAAAGCCTAAAGTATTAAATGTTACTCAAGGATTCTTGGGTTCTGACGAAAATAATTTTACAACAACTCTAGGTCGTGAAGGTTCTGATTATACCGCAGCTATTTTTGCCTATTGTTTAAATGCCGAAAGTGTCACCATCTGGAAAGACGTTCCAGGAGTGATGAATGCTGATCCACGTTATTTTGAAAATGCGAGTTTGCTGAACCAAATTTCGTATCGTGAAGCCATCGAATTAGCGTTTTATGGCGCTACGGTAATCCATCCCAAAACATTACAACCCCTACAAAAAAAGGATATTCCGTTGTATGTAAAATCATTTATAAATCCGTTGTTACCAGGAACAAGCGTTGCTAAAGGTGCTGATTTAGAGCCTTATATGCCTTGTTTTATTGTCAAAAGAAATCAATTGTTAATTTCGCTTTCCTCTATTGATTTTTCTTTTATCATGGAAGAAAACATCAGTGAAATTTTTGGATTATTTCACCAATTCAAATTAAAAGTAAATCTCATTCAAAATTCTGCCATTAGTTTTTCGGTTTGTGTCGAAGACAAATTCGAGAACTTTAAAGATTTAAATGCTATTTTATCTAAAAAATTCAAAGTAGATTTTGTCGACAATGTTACTTTATACACCATTCGCCATTTCGACGAAAAAGCGGCACAAACGGTTGAAGAAAACAAAACAGTACTGCTAAAACAAGTCAGCCGAGAAACGATGCAAATTGTGACCAAGGAAGGATAAATCCCCACCCCGACCCTCCCCAAACCTGTCTGCCGACAGGCAGAGGGTAGGGAGTCCAAAAAACACTACAATTGTTGTAAAAGGTTTTTACACACTATTTTGTCACTCCGTAGGAGTCTCAAAGAACAAACGCAGTAATTGTTGAGACGCTTGTAACTTGACAAACTGAATAAATAAATGTTGTTGGTGGACAGCCGTTTTATCCAATTACCAAATTAATTTTTTTTCCAAGTCCAGATTCAAATATTTTGTACAATGTTGATAGTTGAATATCACATTTTCCATTTTCAAGTCTTGAAATATAGCTTTTTTTTGTTCCAACTTTTATTGCAAGTTGTTCCTGCGTCATTTTGGCTTCGTGACGTGCGTCTTTTAATGTTTCGCTAATTATAAAATACTGTGCTTTTTTCTCGAAATCATCTCTTTTCTCGTTTCCAATTATACCATATTCAATATTCAACAACTCTTCAAAGTTTTTTGCTTTTCTTATTTTTTCATCTTTTTTCATTACTTTAACTTTTTTGAATTAAAATATTCGTTTTTAAGTTTAATCGCTAATTCAATTTCGTTTTTAGGTGTTTTCTGTGTTTTTTTCTGAAACGCATTAAAAAGCACTACTAAATTCCCTTTATCAAAGCAACAAAATATTCTGTAAATGTTGCTTTCATATTCAATTCTTATTTCATAAAGCCCATCAGTTCCTTCAAGATGTTTTAAAAATTTTGTTGGAATCTTATGTACGTTGTTGATTACTCTGAAAACATAAGCAATTTTTTCTCTTACTTTATGATTTTGTTCCAAATAAAAATCTTGGAAATAAGATTCGTAAAATAGGATTTGCCTTTCTGTTTCCATTAAGCAAAGTTAACTATAAAGTTAACTAAATTCCAAATCTTTGATAGTTTTTTATGTGCAAAATTTTCCAATACTATTTCCACCAACTAATAGAGTTACCGCAATGGTTTACCACTTTACTATTATGTCAAGCGATTCTGATTTCTAAAAAGTTAAAACGTTTCTATTTCAAATTTTTTCTTTTTATCAAATATAAAAAAATTCCGCAAAGTCAGGGGACATTTGCTGAGCGGGGCGGGACAACACCCAAGTAATCCCGTAATTTGTAATTAAGTTCTATTTATTAAAATTATTTATATCTTTGCAATAGATTTTAAGCCAATGAGAATAGTAACATTTACCAAAATTAAAGACTTTACACAAAAAAATTCTAATTCAGATGTTGCATTGAGAGATTGGTATTTTAAAACCAAAAGAAGTGAATGGAATACTTTAGCGGATATAAAACAAACCTTTAATTCTGTTGATTATATCGGCAATAATCGGTATGTTTTCAATATCAAAGGAAATGATTATCGGCTTGTCGCCATTATAATTTTCGCTTCCAGTAAAGTGTATATTCGATTTATAGGTACACATTCAGAATATGATAAAATAGACTGTTCAAACATTTAGAAACTATGAGAACAATAGAAACAAAAAAAGAGTACACCGCAATAACAAATCGTATCGAGGAATTGTTAACTGTAGTTGACAATACAACCGCAACTAATGATAAAAATTATATCGAATTGGATTTGCTTTCCGATATGGTAGCCGATTACGAAGAAACATACGAACCAATCAAAGCACCTACACTTGTAGAAGCGATGAAGTTGCGAATGTATGAGCGAGGCTTAAACCAGAAACGGTTATCAGAATTATTAGGCGTTAGCACATCAAGGGTAAGTGAGTATTTAACCGGTAAAAGTGAACCCCCCCTAAAAACTGCTAGAGATATCAGTCAAAAACTAGATATTGATCCTATGATTGTTTTGGGGATTTAATTTTTTGTTTTAAAAGAAAAAAGCTACTCTCTCTAGGAAGTCTTCTTAATAAACGAGAACCATGTTACAGTGCAGACTGCTAGCGAATGTCTCCGACTTTGCGGAACAAAAAACAATTATAACTATTGTATTTTAGTAACGAATTTGGATTTATAACGTTTCTATTTGAAATTTTATTCTTTTTATCAAATATAAATAAATTCCGTAATGTAAAGATTGTCTGCCTAGCTTTTCTAAGGAAGTCTTTGCGGTTCTGGCTTTAAACATCAATATTCCCAGCTAAAAATACCGATTTTTAATACTACTTTTGATACTTTTGAGTTAAAGTATTTATGTTAAAAAATATCTTGCTTTTGGCGGTGGTATTATTTTTTTCCGGGATGGATGCTCAGGAAGTAAATTCCTTATACATAACCAAAAAGATAATTATAGATAAAGATAGTATTCAAATTGAAAAAGAAAATTTAAACGCTTCTTTTTTTAAATTACTAGACTCAAATAATAAGTCTATTGACACGAGTTTCTACAAAATTAATTTTGAAAAAGGCATCCTGGTTTTCAAAGAAAATTTTCCTTTTAAAGCCGATTCTATAACCGTTCAATATCTAAAATTCCCTTCATTTCTTACCAAAGAATACCATATTTATGATACAAATCGTTTGCTTAGTAACGATGTAACTACCGAAAGTTTATATAAAATTGAGAATACAAGCACTAAAAAGGCCATTCCTTTTGACGGACTAAATACTTCGGGGAGTATCACTAGAGGAGTAACGATTGGCAACAATCAAAATGCAGTTTTAAACTCGAATCTCGATTTGCAAATTTCAGGTAAACTATCCGAAAAAGTCAGTTTGAGAGCTTCGTTACAAGACAGCAATATTCCGTTACAAGATGGCGGCTATTCTCAAAGATTAGATCAATTTGACAATATCTTTATGGAGCTTTATAGCGCCAAATGGAATGTCAGAGCCGGAGATGTTTTTCTAGAAAATAAGAAAACTCAATTTCTGAATTTCAATAAAAAAGTACAAGGAATTTCCTCCAATTTTGATTTTGGGACTGAGGAATACAAAACCAATGTTTTTGCATCGGCTTCGTTGGTGAGAGGGCAATATGCTAAAAGTAATTTTATAGGACAAGAAGGAAACCAAGGGCCTTATAAATTAAAAGGACAAAACGGAGAACTTTATGTGGTTGTCGTTTCAGGTTCAGAACGCGTTTATGTGAATGGTAGTTTATTAAAACGAGGCGAAAACAACGATTATGTTATTGATTATAATGCTGGAGAAATACTTTTTACACCGCTTTTTACTATTACTTCCGAAATGAGAATTGTTATTGAATATCAATATTCGGATCGAAATTACTCTCGATTTGTAACCTATGCAGGAGGGTCTCACGAAAGTAAAAAATGGAGTTTTAGCAGTTATTTATACTCCGAAAGTGACCTTAAAAATCAACCTTTACAGCAAAGTCTATCAACTGAACAAGCATCAATTTTAGCCAACGCAGGAGATAATCAGAATTTGATGGTTGCCCCATCAGCCTATATAGATTCATATTCAGACAATAAAATATTGTATAAAAAAACACAATTCAACGGGGCTGAAATTTTTGAATATTCAAACAATCCAGCAGATGAATTATATAATGTGAAATTTAGTTTTGTGGGAGAAAATAAAGGGAATTACATCATAAAAAACGCAAATAGCATTAGCCGAATATATGAATATGTTGAACCCGTAAATGCTATCCCGCAGGGAAATCACGAACCAATTACTCGATTAATCGCCCCGACAAAAGTTCAGGTAGCCACCTTTTTAGGAAGGTTTAACCCTACTGAAATAACGGCTATTGCTTTTGAAATGGGCATCAGTAATAATGATAAAAACTTATTTTCTTCTTTAGACGATGCAAATAACCAAGGATTTGCAGGGAAAATAAATGTAAAACACCGCTTATTTTCTAAAAAATGGACGCTAGATAGCTATGCTAATTATCAGTTTGTTCAAAAAAAGTTTAGTACCATCGAACGTATTTATAACATAGAATTTGATAGAGATTGGAATATAGGAACACAGGTTACAGGCAATCAAAGTTTTCTAGTTTCGGGTTTGCAGATGGTTTTGCCAGAAAAAGGGACAGTAAATTATAAGTTTGAAAAATTAGATTATTCCAACGCTTTTTCGGGAAGTCGCCATATTTTAGATGGGAGTTTTAAATTAAAAAAATGGACTGTTCAAAATCAAGGAAGCTATTTGAATAGTGATTCCGATGTTGCAACTTCTACTTTTTTGAGAAATCAATCCCAAATTCGTTTTCATCAAAAAAAATATTGGATTGGCTCTAGTATGCGCCTAGAAAATAATCAAGAAAAAATAAAATTAACGAATCAATTATCCACTTTAAGCCAACGTTTTTCAGAATATGGATTTGTTGCTGGGCGAGGGGATAGCACCAAAGTATATGTAGAACTTGGCTATTTGAAAAGAGTAAATGATAGCTTGATTAATAGTCTATTGCAAAGGGTAAATCACTCCCAAACCTACCTGTTTAAATCAAAATTAATTCAAACTAAAAAAGCTGATTTAACTCTAAATGTCAATTTTAGGACTTTGAATTATGTTAATCCTTTGAAAGAAAAAGAATCTTCGCTCAATTCTAGAATACTATATAACGGTCGTTTTTTTAGTCAATTCATTCAAGCTACATCAGCATTTGAGACCAATTCAGGGTCTATTCCGCAACAGGAATTTACCTATTTAGAAGTTGAGGTAGGGCAGGGTGTATATACTTGGAATGATTATAATGCCAATGGTATTCAGGAATTACAAGAATTTGAAGTGGCACCTTTTATTGACCAAGCAAAATATATTAGAGTCTATTTGCCCAATCAAGTGTATATAAAAACACATCAGAACAAATTTTCGCAATCTATTATTTTAAATCCTATTCAATGGCAAAATGGAAAAGGTTTTAAAAAACTATTGTCTCGCTTTTATAATCAAGTTTCCTTTATAATTGACAGGAAAATCAAGAGTGATGGAAATAATTTTGACCTCAATCCTTTTAGTAATTCATCCGAAAATATTCTAGGTTTAAATTCTAGTTTTAGAAACAGTTTGTTTTTTAATCGGGGCAAACAAAATCATTCCGTCACCTTTACCTACCTGAAAAACAATACTAAGAGCTTACTTTCGATAGGCTCACAAGAAGCTAAAAACGGTTCTTTGCAGTTGCAATATTCCCATTTATACCAAAAAAGTTGGCTTTTTGGGATGTTTACTAAAACAATTCAAACGTCTATTGTATCAGAAAATTTTGCTGCAAAAAACTATGATATTCAAGGCTATCAATGGGCTCCTAAAATCAGCTATTTGTTTTCTAAGAGTACCAGTTGGGATTTATTTTACGAATTCCAAAACAAAGAAAATCAAATCGGGAGTTTTGAAACTTTAGCACAAAATAGGTTCGGCACTTCTTTTTCTTATACAAGTAAAAAGAATTTAACTTTGAATGGGGAAATTTCCTTTTATCAAAATAAATATGATGGTGATGAACTTTCATCCGTAGGATTTCAGATGCTCGAAGGCTTACAAAAAGGGCAAAATTTGACTTGGCGACTGTTGTTGCAAAAAAAACTAACTCAATTTTTAGATATAAACTTTAATTATCAGGGTCGAAAAAGCGAATCTACTCCAGCCATACACACAGGAAATGTGCAATTGAGAGCCTATTTCTAAAAAGGATATAAAAAAAACACTAATTCATTTCAAGCCGAAACGAATTAGTGTTTGTATGCTTTTGATTCCCTAAACTATTCTTCGGATAATTCGTCGTGCTTTTCGTGCTTTATGATTTTGGCGTTAATCATAAAATAAACAGACTCTACTACATTGGTACAATGTTCCGAAATGCGTTCTAAATGTTTTAGTACTAAAACCAAATTCGTTCCTGAAACTACCACTTTTGAATTCGTCTTCATTTCATTAATAATTGCATGAACAGCAACATCAGTTTTGTTTTTGATAGCTTTGTTCAAAATAAAAATTTCGGTAATACTATTTTCTTCTTTTGTTAAAAAACAAGTATTGGTTTTGGTAATTATAATTTCAATTTCACGAGCTAAACCTTCAATTTCAAACTTAGCAATTAAATCGTGTTTGTCTTTAATACTTTTTGTTTTTTTGATGATACTAACCGATAAATCACCAATCCTTTCAAACTCATTACTGATTTGAATGGCCGACATAATAAATCGCAAGTCTGAGGCAACAGGCTGTTGTAAAGCGAAAATATTTTGACAAATTTCATCAATTTTCACATCTAGCTTGTCGATTTTATGCTCTGTTTTTCTAACTTCTTTGCCTTCAATCGCTTCCGACGAAATAGCCTTTACTGCTTCGTGCACTTGTCCTTCTGCCAAAACACCAATTTTTGTGATGATGTCTCTTAATTTTTCTAATTCTATTTCAAAACGTGTCATTATATATTTTTTTGATTCAAAAGTTTCCTGTTCTAAAAGTAAAGTTAATGAATAGTGATTAAAGAATTATCCAAACCTTCCAGTAATATAATCCTCAGTTTGTTTTTTTTCTGGTTTGGTAAAAATATCTTTGGTTTTACCTATTTCTATCAATTCGCCCAAATAAAAGAAGGCTGTATAATCACTAGTTCGTGCTGCTTGTTGCATATTATGGGTCACAATAATTATCGTATATAGCTCTTTTAATTCGTGAACTAATTCCTCTATTTTAGAAGTCGAAATTGGATCCAAAGCACTGGCAGGTTCGTCCATCAAAATAATATCTGGGCTTACCGCCAATGTTCGAGCAATACACAACCGTTGCTGTTGCCCACCAGAAAGTCCCAAAGCCGAATCACCCAAACGGTCTTTTACTTCTTCCCAAATAGCAGCCTGACGTAATGAAGTTTCTACTATTTCGTCTAATTGTGCTTTATTTTTTATACCATTGATTTTAGGGCCATAAGCAATGTTCTCATAAATCGATTTTGGAAACGGATTAGATTTTTGAAAAACCATTCCAATTTTTTTTCTAATATTGACAACATCTACGTTTTTATCATAAATATCAACCCCTTCTACAAGCATTTGTCCACTGATTTTAACATCCGGAATCAAATCATTCATTCTATTAATACATCTCAAAAAAGTAGATTTTCCGCAACCCGAAGGACCAATCAAAGCGGTAACCTTATTTCTTGGGATCTCCAACGAAATTTCTTTTAGTGCTTTCTTTTCTCCGTAATATAATGATAAGTCTTTTACTTCTATTTTTATGTCTTTCATTTTAATTGTGTTAAGTCTAAAATATAAATTATTAGTTATAATTCCGAATTATTTTGCTCTTCTTCTAATTCTGGATCTAATAATTACTGCAACAAGGTTTAAGGATAAGGTAAGGATTAACAACACTAATGTGGTAGCAAATTGTATGGGCATGGTTTTTTCTACATCAGAAGATTGAGTAGACATGATATAAATATGGTATCCCAAATTCATGAACTGATCACTCAAAGATTCAGGCAAAGTGGCCAAATAATAAGCCGCGCCCGTAAACAAAATTGGAGCTACTTCGCCTGCGCCTCTACTGACGGCAAGAATCGTTCCTGTCATAATTCCTGAAACAGACCCTGGAAGCACTACGTTTTTTATGGTTTGCCATTTGGTGGCTCCTAATGCTAAACTCGCTTCACGCAACTCTCTAGGAATTGTTTTTAATGCTTCTTCTACCGAAACAATAATCACGGGAAGCGTCAACAATGACATGGTAAGACTTGCCCAAAGAATATTAGGTTGTCCCCAATGCAATTCGCCACCATTAAATGTTTTATCCATTCCTGTTCCTAAAAATTGGATGAAAAATCCAAGTCCGAAAAGTCCAAATATAATGGAGGGTACAACTGCTAGTGTTCGAATAGAGAAGCGAACCGCAGCCGCAATTTTTGAATTTTCTTTGGCGTATTCTGTCAAATAAATGGCTGTGATTGTCCCGAAAGGAACTGCTGCAATCGACATTACTACTACAAGAATAAAAGTTCCTATTAAGGCAGGGAAAATCCCTCCTTTAGTCATTCCATCTGTTGGAAACGTGCTAATGAATTCCCATGAAAATCGCTCACGTCCTTCATATACAATGATTCCCAATATGATGAAAAGAATGGCAATAATTAATAAAACCGCTACTTGAGTGATTCCTACAACTAGTTTTCCTTTTATATCTACTCCCTTTTTTTGGTTAGAAAAAAAATCAGGGGTCATTTCTTTTTTAGATTTTTTCATACTTATTTACCTTGAAATTTTTTGATTAATTTGCCTTTCACATAAAATTCTGCAACGGCATTTAATGCAAATGAAAAAATGAAAAGTAGGGATCCAATAAAAAACAAAACACTATAATGAGTCTCTCCAAAAACGGTTTCGGCCATTTCTGCACCAATGGTAGCGGCAAATGTCCGCACACTTTCAAAAGGATTTGATGATAATAATGCAGCGTTTCCAGTTGCCATAAGCGCAATCATGGTTTCGCCAAAAACACGTCCCACACCTAAAAGCAAGGCGGCAAAAATTCCAGGAGTTGCAGCTGGTAAGGTTACAAAAAAAGCGGTTTGCCATTTGCTTGCGCCAAGAGCTAAACTCGCTTCGGAAAATGTTTTGGGTACTGCCGAAAGGGCATCTTCTGCAATAGTATAAATAATAGGAATTGCAGCCAATGCCATAGCAACACCACCAATAAAAGCGTTTAATCTTGAATCGTAACCAAATACATCTTGAAAAAAAGTAGCCAAGACCATCAAGGCAAAAAAACCAATCACCACCGATGGAAAAGCGGCAAGCATCTCGATGATGGGTTTAATGATTTCTTTTCTTCGTTTAGAGGCAAAACAAGCCGTGTAAAGTGCTGATAAAATAGCCAAAGGCCCAGCAATTAGCATGGCAATTATAGTTACTTTTAAAGTTCCTACAAATAATCCAATTAATCCAAAACGAGGATGTTCGGATACTGGAACCCATTCAGTAGTTAGAAAAGTACTCCAAGTTTTATCGGCTCCTTCATTGTTTTCTGGTCCTAGCTCTGTAGCCTCCTCTGATGAAGCAACTGTAGGTTCTGTAGTAACATCTCCATACGTTTCTGGTTTTAAATCTTCCTGACTTACAGGGTCGGAGCCGTAGGTTTCGGGTTTTAATTCTTCTTGTGTAACTGGTTCAGAACCATAAGTTTCCGGTTTTAATTCTTCTGTGGGCTCTGTACCATAAGACTCTGGTTTTGAATCGGCATTCATTTCTGTTTTTACAGCATCACTTTTGCCAAAATTAAAAATAGGTAATGATTCTTTAAAAACAAAAAAGAAAATAAGAACAATAATTGTTATTGATAGAAAGGCTATCGATGAAATGATTTTTTCTGCTAGAAACTCCGAAACTCTGAATTTTTTTTTCAGGTTTTCTTTGGTGAAATGATTTTTTTCTTGTAGTATAGGATTCATTTACTTAAATTAAGTATTCAGAAACTGATTAAATTTATTTGGCAAATATAAAATAAGAAAACCTCCTTACAAAATAAAGAGGTTACTATATAATTATTTTTTTAGTAATTATTTCACAGGAAAATAACCAACACTTTCGATTAATTTTTGTCCTTCTGGACTTAATATCCAATCGATAAAGGCTTTAGTTTCACCTGTTGGTCTATTCCTTAAATACATATACAAATATCTTGAAATAGGATAGGTTTTATTTTTGATGGTTTCAGCAGTTGGTAAATAAGCAGGACTTTTGTCGTCTTTCTTTACTTTACAATCTTTTACTCCTTCCGCGTAAGCGGCTCCACCATAACCTATTCCAAATTTATCTTTCTTTACTGCATTAACAATAGCGGCTGTTCCAGGTAATGTTTGACAGGTTGGAGCATAATCTGTTTTTACAACATTGTCTTTGAAGAAAACAAATGTTCCAGAACTACTTTCTCTTCCGTATAATTTGATTCCAGCATCCACTCCACCTACTTGTTTCCAGTTTGTTATTTGACCTGAAAATATTTGCCCTATTTGTTTTACGGTAAGCTCCGAAACACCATTGGATTTATTGATATAAATAGAAATTCCGTCTTTGGCACAAGGAATTTCAATACCTAAAGAATTAAATCTTGCTTTTAACTTCTGTATCTCTGATGACTTCATTGGACGACTTGACGTAGCAATATCAGTAGAACCGTTGATTAAAGCTGAGATTCCAACTCCTGAACCACCACCGGTTACCTGAATGGTTTGTGCTGGGTTTTTCTTCATATATACCTCAGCCCATTTTTGAGCCAAAATTACCATAGTATCCGATCCTTTTACAGTGATTTTTTCTACTGTTGTAAAAGAAAAACCGATCGTCATTATAACTACCAATAACGCTGCAATTTTAATTTTTGTTGATTTCATTTTATTTTATATTTATTGTTTTATATATTAATTTTTATGCAAATTTATTAAAAACTTGCCTGAAGTCTTAATGTAAAAGTATTATCTGTTTTGTCTCTGTTGTAATAGTCAGGGGATTTAATAGCGTTAATACCTATACTTTTTTCATTAATTGGCATATTATAACATGCCATAATCTTAACGTTTTCATCCAAGAAATACTGCCATGTAAATGTCCAGTTATGATATTTTAGGTCATCTGAAGTTATGACCGTATTTCCAGACAATTTAGTGTTTGGGTCAAAAACATCATATCTTATGGAAGCTTCGTGTTTTTTACCCACATTTTTAATCAAAGATAAATAATACCCTTCAACATTTCTTACTTTATTTGCATTGAACAATGAATTTACCTGCGCAGCATTCGTTGTTCCGGAATAAGTTCCTCTAATATACTCTCCTTTTAAAGACATTCCTCCAAGGAAATCATAATAGGCTTGCATCTCAGCTGCAAACAGTTCTTTGTCAAATGTATCACCTAGAGCAGGATTAAATGGTTTATTATTAACATCCGTAAATATATTATTTGCGGGAGTAGTCGAATCTACGGCAATAAAAGTAGTTTTTCCAAGATAAGTATGCCCTCCAAAATCAACTACCAATCCTTGTTTGGGCATTCTCAAAGAATAAACAGCTCTTGCCATAAAGTCTTTACTGTTATCAACATCTTTCTGTTGACTCGCCACTGCCCCTTCTCCAAAGTTTCCATTAAACATAGCAAATTGCAACTTCAATGGGAAGTTATATTTCGTGTTAAAATCAGCTTCTAATTTAACCCCTACTTCTCTTTCAGTTGGATAAAGCGTTCTTGTCATTAAAGTTCTTTCAGCAAACTCCCTTGATGCAGAAGAATATTCGTTATCATAAGTGATTCTGTTAAATTGACCAAGATATAATGAGTATGTGTTTGTCCAACGGTCATTCAAAACTGCATAAGCATCTTTTACGGAAAATTTATCTATCGTGAAATCCGGACACAATACAAACTTAACCCCATCAAGAGCTTCGTAAGTAAATTTCACCCTTGCTCTTCTGATAAAGAATGTATTGGTAGTAGGTCTCGCTCCTATTGTTGGTGCTACACCATGTTTAGTGCCATCAGCAGACCAGTTGTCATACATTTCATATTGAGCTTGGATATAACCAGAAATTTTAATTTTTGATAATTTATCAAGAAGGGATTCCGCGGCAGAGAATCTTTCGTCATATCCAGCAAATTTCATAGAGTGTTCATCAATAGATTCTTTCAAAGATTCAATAGTAGAGGTTTTAATAGTGTCATTTTCAACCTCTTGTGCTTTTGTGATAAATGCGTTTAAAAGTAAAAACGCTAAGGTGATTTTTTTCATCGTTTAGTTTGATTAATTTTCTGGTGCAAAGATGAAATACCTATGTTAAGTTAATGTTAAGTCAATATTACCAATTTAACATTATATTGATGCTAAATTTACATTGCCCAAAAACAGGGAGTTGAAGCCGTAATTTTCTAAACTAAATTGTATAAATGGCTTAATAAAACCTTGATTTTTTGTTGTGTATTCCTAAATTAGTAGGAATCGTATTTATATAGAAGTTACATCAGAGTTTAATATGCGGTTTATTATTTTGGCTTTTTCCATGGTAAAAGAAAATACCGAACCTATCCCAAATTCACTCTCTACATATATCTTTTCGTTGTGAGCCTCAATAATATGTTTCACGATGGCTAAACCAAGTCCAGAGCCTCCTTCGGTGCGAGAACCACTTTTATCTACTCGATAAAAGCGTTCAAAAAGTCTTGGAATATTTTGCTTTTCTATTCCTTCACCGTTATCACTCACTTGAATTAATACTTTTTCTGTGGTCAAATTAATCACACTAACTTCTGTTAAACCACCTTCTTTTCCGTATTTAATTGAATTTACAATTAAATTTTCAACAATTTGCTGAATTTTGTCTTTATCTCCGATAACGAAAATAGGTTGAATATGATAATTATTAAATGCTAGTGTAATTTTCTTTTTATCCGCTTTTAATTCTAATAAATCAAAAACATTTCGAACCAATTGTACAATATCAAATTCCGAAAATTCAAGATTTAAATCCCCTACTTCAAGCTTGGTAATCATATCCAAATCTTCAACAATATAGATTAATCGCTCGACTCCTTTTTCCGCACGTTTTAAATATTTTTTTCGAATAGATTTATTATCCATGGCACCATCAAGTAATGTAGAAATATAGCCTTGGACGGTAAATAAGGGTGTTTTTAATTCATGAGAAACGTTTCCTAAAAATTCTCGGCGATATTCTTCTCGAACTTTCAACATTTCAATTTCTAGTTTTTTATCAGTAGCAAATTTCTTTACTTCTTGGGTAAGAGTTTCCATGTCAGTCGTAATGGGCTTATTGATAAATGTGCTCGATTCTAATAAGGCTACATCATCGTATATTTTTTTTACCCTGCGATAAATAAAAATTTCTACCCGATATTGGATAACAAAAAAGGAAAATGTGTAAATAAAAAAGAAACAAACAGTCCCAAACAAAAAAGTACTTTTTGGGGCATTGCTAAATACTATTGTTGTCAGCAGCATTGCGAATAGCGCAGCGAAAAAACTTATATAAAAAGAAGAAACTACAGCAAATTTATAGGTTTTTTTAAAACTTATTTTCATTGTTTGAAGTTGGTGATTTGTGCAAATTTAGCAATAAAATTACACTTCAAATTTATAACCTATACCTTTTATAGTTTTAAATAAATCTTCGCCAATTTTTTCACGTAATTTTCTGATATGAACATCTATAGTTCTTCCACCAACAACCACTTCATTACCCCAAACTTTATCCAAAATTTCATCTCTTTTAAAAACTTTTCCTGGCTTTGAAGCTAATAAATAAAAAAGTTCAAACTCTTTTCTAGGTAGAACTATTGTTATATTATCTTTGATTATTTTGTATTCCTCACGGTTAATTTCGATTCCTCCTACAATGAGCGTTTCGCTATTTGTATCCTTTTCTTTTAACCTACGTAATAAGGCATTTACCTTACTGACCAATAATTTTGGTTTTATTGGTTTGGAGATGTAATCATCGGCACCCGCATCAAAACCCGCTACTTGAGAATAATCTTCGCTTCTTGCGGTCAAAAAGGTAATAATTACGTGATTCAAATCAGGAAATCTTCTAATGTGTTCGCAAGCTTCAATTCCGTCCATTTCTGGCATCATCACATCCATAATGATAAGGTCTGGAATTTCTTTTTTGGCCTTAAGTATGGCTTCTTTCCCATTAGAGGCTGTATAAATTTCATACCCTTCTTGTAAAAGATTATAACCCACAATTTCTAAAATATCTGGCTCATCATCAACTAATAAAATTTTAGTTTTTTGTTTTTTCATGGAATAGCAGTCCTTTAATTTGAATATTTTAGTTGTAAATGTAAAACAAAACTACAATAACTATTAATGTGTTCATGATAAGTTAACGATATGGTAATGTGTAAAAAACAAATTGGTAACATAGCCAAACGAAATAACGTTGTTTTTTTGTTAATTTTTTATAAAACAAAGTCTACTAATAGATTTTTATTTACTTTTGGCATGTAATTTGAAAAGTTTTTTTATACCTTTACAATTACAACTTTTATTATGACAAAAAAATACTTCTATATAACCACTTTGTTGATTTTTTTCTTTGCACTTAGCGTTTCCGCTCAAGAAGCAAGACAATCATCAAAATCGCAAGAAACTTCTGGCATTGAGGGGTTAAGCTTGTATCCAAATCCTGTGAGCAATGGCAGAGTGTACGTTACCTCTAAAAACGACTTAGATAAAAGTATTATCATTTTTGATGTATTGGGTAAAAAAGCACTTCAAACTAATATTAGCTCAAAGGAACTAAATGTTTCTGATTTAGCTCCTGGAGTTTATATCATTAAAATTAACGAAGGCGAAGCCACTGCCACTAGAAAACTCATTGTAAAATAGTCATACAGTTAAATTTTATTTAACAATAAACCATAAAAAAACCGTCCCGAGAGCTCTCGGGACGGTTTTTGATTTTTATTCTATAATAACATTCTTCTTTTTGTCGTAGAAATGATATTCTAGATAAGTGTAAGCGTCACGTGGTATGATTTTTACCCATTTTTTATGTTCAAAAAACCATTTTGAACGTATTGATGGAAAACCTTTGGTAAGGTATGCGGCCACAAATGGATGTACGTTAAGCACAACATCTGCATTCGTTTTTAATGTACTTTCTAGATCTAAGGAGATTTTGTCAATGATTTGAATTGGCGCTTCAATTTCGCCTTCAATGTTGTTGGGATCTTCTTCTCTAGTTTTAATATTGACTTCTGGTCTTACTCTTTGTCGAGTTATCTGGACTAATCCAAACTTACTCGGCGGTAAGATTTTGTGCTTGGCTTTATCATCGTCCATTTCTTCCCTAAGGAAGTCGAACAACACTTTGCGATTTTCGGGATTGCCCATATCAATAAAATCAATTACAATTATTCCGCCCATATCACGAAGACGCAATTGTCTTGCGATTTCAGCGGCAGCAATCATATTGACTTCCATTGCAGTATCTTCTTGGTTTGATGCTTTATTAGAACGGTTACCACTATTCACGTCAATAACGTGCAAAGCTTCGGTGTGTTCAATAATAAGATAAGCACCTTTACTCATAGAAACTGTTTTTCCAAAGGAGGTCTTGATCTGTCTCTCTATATTGTATTTCTCAAAAATTGGAGTGTCTTTGGATTGATAAAACTTAACAATCGATGTTTTCGAAGGTGCTATTTCTTGTAAATAGTCCTTGGTTTGGTTGTACAACTCTTCATCATCTATTTGGATGCCACTAAAGGTATCGTTGAAGACGTCTCTTAATATT
>JANMZS010000063.1:0-2315 GCA_031383535.1 Flavobacterium sp. | reverse complement strand
CTAATGACGTGAAAGTCATCCTAGAAAAAAGTCTTGCCAATGCAGGTACAAAAAATGTAACATTTGAAATGCACGGTGATGGTGAAGATGAAAAATTAGCACCATTTGAAAATAAATATCCAGAAGAACGGTTTTATAACATAACAGTTGATATAGATATTGTAGAAAAATAAAAAATAAATTATTATTTCAAAAAAGGACAGAAGTCTCTCTCTGCAGTCCTTTTTATTTAATAAAATCTATGAATTTTGAAACATTTAAACAAAATTATGTAAGACTACAAGTGCCTATTAACTTCAACTTTGCAGTATAACTCAAACACTTTAAACCCATGAAAAAAGTAACTATTTATTTAATGATATTGATGATATCAGTAAGTATAATTCCGAATTCTGTTTTTGCAACAGAAAAAAACCCAGTAGCAATTAGCAATCCTCCAAAAGAAGTTCCCGCAGAGGTTCAAGTAATGCTTGATCGTTTGAAAGAAATCAAAGCGATGGATAAATCCGATATGGATCGTTCAGAAAAAAAAGAATTGAGAAAAGAAGTTCGGGCTATCAATACAAGTTTGGCAACTACTAACAACGGCATTTATCTCTCTGTAGGAGCATTATTAGTAATTATAATTTTAATCCTAATATTATAGACAATGAAGAAATACTTTTTAGTATCTAGTCTATTACTGCTTATGAATGTTTCTATGGAGGCTCAGATTAGTGTGCATGTTTCTATGCCAGTCTGGGGACCAGTGGTTACAACCGAGGAATATTATTATTTACCCGAAATAGATTCATATTATGACATTCGTAGTTCTCAGTTTATATATCTCAATAATGGGTATTGGATTCGTTCTAGAAATTTACCAAATCGTTATAGAAATTACAATTTAAATACGGGTCGTGTAGTGGTTATTAATGATTATCATGGTCGTAGTCCCTACACTCGTTTCAAAAATCATAAAACAAGATATTTCTATAATAATAAGGGAGGTAATGGTGATCGAAATGAAAATCATAATGATAATGGTAAAGGCAAAAACAATCATAATGGTAAAAACAATCATAATAAAAAAGGCAAGTAGTATTTGAATTGGAATTTCTAACTATTATACTAATTTAACTCGTTGGGTGTAATTGTTTTTATAGCTAATTTTTATAACAATTATCACATTGTCAATTTCATTAAAAAAAATTACCCTAAAGTTGACTAATACTTTAGGGTATTTTTTTTAAATATAACAAAGAAAAATGAAAAGCAAAACAATAAACAATCTATTAAAAGAGGAACAGCTTCATCTTGAAAAATTACATAAGATTGTACAAACGGCTATCGATGATGAGGTGTTATTAATACGCAACTTAGACAATCCAGAAACAGAAAATTTAGATGTAGGACAAAAAATTTCTGATAAAGTAGCCTTGTTTGGTGGCAGTTGGAAATTCATAATTTCTTTTTTTATAGTCTTAACTATTTGGATTGTTTTTAATGTTTTAGCAATCGGAATCTATAAATTCGATCCGTATCCGTTTATCTTAATGAATTTAATTCTATCCTGTATCGCTGCGCTACAAGCTCCAATTATTATGATGAGCCAAAATCGTCAAGAAGAAAAAGACAGAAAACGAAGTGAAAATGATTATTTGATTAACTTAAAAGCCGAAATGCAAATTCGAAGCTTGAATCAAAAAATAGATATATTACTCGAAGAACAAATTAAAACCTTATTTGAAACTCAAGAAAAACAATTCGAACTGTTAAAAGAAATTAATTTAAAATTGAATAAAAAATAATTCAGTTTGTAGAAAAAGTGGTAAAAGAACATTTTTGATAGTCTGTTATCCACACATTTTTTGTAATATTAAAAAAGAAACGGTGTTGACTAACACCAGGGCAAATAATATTTTTAAGGATTAAGTAAAATTTTAATGGTAAACTAAAATTTGAAAGCCTAATTCGCTGGGATTTTATAATTTACCATTAAAATTTTAGTAAAGCCATTTTTTTTTAAGAAAATTTAGATTTTATTTCAAAAAAGGAAAATTATTATTTTGAGGAAATTTTTTTTCCAATAATTTAAGATGCTCGCTTGTAGATGTAATTAGTAAAGTTAGCGATTCCTTTAATTCAGAGGTGGTTGCATTTGTAATTAGCATTGGAATGGCGATTAGCAGTTCTTTTTCATACCAATAGATATTATTTAATTCTTGCATGGCATTTTTACATAAAGCTGTTTAATTTTTGTTGAGGGGTAAAATTGGATTCAATGTTTTAAATGCAGATATTCGTTTTGAAGATGTTAAAATTGAGGTAAAACA
>JANMZS010000051.1:0-14433 GCA_031383535.1 Flavobacterium sp. | reverse complement strand
ATCCATCTCGTTAGATTAATGATATGGATTTTTTGTTTGCTATAATCTTAATATACAAGAAACATCGCTAATGACTACTAGAGGGATTTTGCGTTTTCTTTTCATAAGAAGTTTTGGCAAAACTAGTAACTTAATGTTATATCAATGTTTCTTGTATATTAAGATTATAGCAAACAAAAAATCCATATCATTAATCTAACGAGATGGATTTTTTAAAAATATTTATATTTTAATTTGTTTGTGTTGTGATTATGTCAATCTTGGAATCTAATTTTTGAAAGTCTTTGTCGTTGGTAACAACTTTGTATTTGTTTTTTACCAATTCAGTAATGTAAGCGTCATTAAAATCAACAACATCGAAATCATTGAGGATTTCTTCTTTATTAATTCCGTTAAAAAAATCTGAAATTAAATAGATATTTGGGAGTTCTAAAATTGATTTTAATAATTCTTTTGTGTTTTGAACACTATTTTTATATTCTTGTGTAATTCCAAAATCTCTTTTAAAATCTTTGCTTTCAGTAAATTTGTTTTTTGTTTTCCATTGCTTGAAATCTAGTCTTAGTAAGACATTAGCAAATTCAGACAAAATCATTGAGGAAATGTAGATTGGGATTTCTCTTTGCAGGGATTCTTTGAATAATTTAGAATATTCTTTTTGGTCTTTTGGTTTGTAGTTGGCAAGATTTCCAAATAACAATAACCAAACATTGGTGTCAAAAAAAAATTGGTCAGTATAAACAATTTTATAAGTTTCTATATTAATCGTTGCCATAAATTGCATCATTTGAGTTTTTTTCAAAACTCTCTTTATTAGCAAAATATTCTTTAGCTCTTTTTACAACCATTGAAAACAAATGTTTATCAACATCTTGTACATTTATTAATTCTAGATTTTTATTTAAAAAATCACTAGAATATTCATTATTGCTATACAATTGACCAATTGCTGCATTTAAAAAAGCGGTAGTCATTAAAGTGATTCCTTCAAAATTTAGAATTACTTTGTTTCCTAAGCTAAATTGTGAATTCATTAGCTGGAAAATAGAATCCCCATCTTCTGTGGTTACAGCAAAATCTGTGTTTATTATTTTAGTTATAATAATCTGCATAGTATTACTGTTTGTAATTATGTAGCAAAGTTAAAAAATATTATCTAAACTAAATGATTCATCGGCAAAACTATATATAGAATCATCTTTTAAGTCAAATTCAAGGTTTGCAATTGTACCGGCAAAGCTAAAATTCATATCTACTTTAGTTATTTTTCCTTCTCTTAATTCCCAATAACCATTTGAAGAAATAATTTGAATTTTTCCTTGGTTTACATTGATGAAATCAAAAATTATCCCCAACCCCAACCCTCCAGATATTGCTCCAGTTTTCGTAGTATTTCCGCTTTTCATTGCCCAATCAATACATTCGCTTGAAAGTAAATCTTGATTTAAATATTCTCGTACATTATTTATGATTGTATTTCCAGTGTCAACAATTGTGATGTGTAATTTTTTTCGTTGCGGATAAAACTGTCCACAAGTATGAATTTGACTGCACTTTCCGTGTGTTCTTGCATTTTCAAATAATTCATAAATGTTACGTTTTATTTCATTTCCCAATCTTTCACTGTGTTTAGGAAACTCTGATTTATCTAAAAGTTCTTCTTGAATGTATTGATTGTATAAATGGGGTTGATTTTCTAAAAATTTTCTATAAGGAATTTGGGTTGTGTTTAATGATAATGCAGGTTCAAAACCAAAATTAGTTAAAAATCCATTTCTAGTTAAAATGTCATTATTCATATTACATTCTATAATACTAATACGATTTCCTTTGCTTTCTAAATCCTCGATTATGGCTCCTAAAATGGCTACTAAGTTCGCTTCAAACCAAGAAACATTATGAAAACTGATCTCTATTGCCGTGTTTTCTAAATGTATTAAATCATTATGAAAACGCAACAACATTTCATAACCGCCAATAGCCGAAGTAATTTTATTAGGAAAATAAACTTTCATTATTTTACATTTTCATTGATATACTTCATCGCTACTACCTCATTTTCTTCAATAGCAATTTCTACAGCGCGCTTGGCTACTTCTAATAAATGCTCACTTTGTTTTTTGAGCGAAAAACTTTCTTCGATGAGTTTTGCGATATTTAGCTGAGCTTTTATGTCAATTAACGGCACTACAATATTTTGAAACTCATATTTATTCATTCCTGTTAAAATTGTTCCTGAACAATTTTGTTTCATTATGCTTTGCATTAAATCAGATTTAAACAATACAATTAAGGTTTCTGAATTAATTTTATCTGAATTTATCACATAAAACCCCGTCGAACATAATGCGTTGTTATATTCTTTACCAACTACGGCACAACTTTGTAATGAGCCTTCAATGGAAGAAATTATTACATCATTAGTATTTACAAGTCTTCTTGCTCTTGAAGGTAAATCTTTGCCTAATGCAGTGGTACAACCATTTATGTCGCCAGTTTTTCCAATATTTGATAATTCTATATAATTGTATTCTTGATTTTCTTTTGGATTATGATTCGTATCTTTTAGGTTACAAGCTATAGATAAAGGGTCAAAACCATTTTTATAGGATTTAATCTTCTCTATAACTTTTTCATATTTCTTTTGGTAGTATTCTGCATCCAATCTTCCAGTAACTCCAAAACTTTCTTTGAAACTTTTCACATTAAAACTCGGGGTGGAGAATCCCTCTTTCTCCGCTTTATTAGTTGTAATCGCAGAAGGATTCGAACCTTCGACCGCCTGCTTAGGAGGCAGGTGCTCAATTATTGACTCGTTTAAACCAATTTCTTCTAATAAAATGGTTTCAGCTTGGGAATATAATTCTTGAGATTTTGTAAGTAGATTAAATGCTAAATATGTAGATTCTTCGATTTTTAAATTTAATTTTTTGTCAAATATTGGAATGTTAATTTCTCTAAATTTTGCTGGACTAAAATTTGCTTGATTTCCTACCATAGAATGTTTTTCAATTTCCATTCTACCGTATTTTGAATTTAAAAATGTAACTAATGTTGAAGAATTTATTAATTCTGTTTTTGGTCTTATTTTGAAAAGATAAGAAGCATATGCAAATTCATAATTCATTGGAACAATAGCTGACTTTCCAACTAGTTTAGGGTTTCCATTTGTTCTGCAAATAAGGACATCGTCTTTAACAAGTTTTAAATTTTCATAAACATCGTTAGAAATTTTGTTTGATGATTTACTTGGTGTTTTAATAAAATTCGAATCAAATTCATTTAATCTCAAAACTGGAAAACCAATTCCGTCTTCATTCAATTCTTCAGAAGTTCCATATTGAACAAAATCAATGATTTTAGCTCCAGTTAAAAACTTTTTAAAAATCACTGATTCTGATGTATAAAAATCTGATTCCAATCTTGTTAATTCAGAAGATTGAGGAATTTTAATTGATATCTCCTTTATAGCAAGCCGTTCCAACAATTCCAAATATTTGGTTTCGTTAAAACGGCTATTTACTTTCCCACAAACGACAGTTTTTCTTTTTTGGCAAATTCAACAAAGGCTTCTGCAATACCATCTTGTGTCATGCCATCGTGGTTAAACAAATCGTGTTTTACTATAAGGTGTCCATGAGAATCTAGTAAATATTCATCAAGGTTTTGTGGTAATTCGTTGTAATGGTCAACAGGTTCTGCAACTTCGTTAAGGGGCGCAGGATTCATAACCCTGAGGTCATTGCTTGGAAAGTCTTTCTTTTTTACAAATATTTTTTCACCGCTGTTGTCCTTGCTTGGTTCTTGCATTGTAGCAAAGAATATAGGGTAATCCTCTACTTTTGGACATAATTTTTCATCCCATTTTTGTATAAACAATACAGAGGTTTTGGTGCCTGTGTGTGGTTTAAAAACATTTCCGTGTAAGCCCACTACTGCCAAAATTCTAGAATGTTCCGCTATAAAATCTCTAATTTGTTTGTCGCTACTGTTGTTAAAACGTCCTTGAGGCAAAACTACTGCCATTCTTCCGCCGGGTTTCAAAAAATCGAGGTTGCGTTCTATAAATAGGATGTCTCTCCCTACTGCGTTTTGGTATTTGCCAGTTGGTTTTTTGCCCAATTCATATTTAGATATAATTCGTGTTTCTTTAATATCTCCCGCAAATGGCGGGTTTGCCATCAGGATATCAAACTGAAAATCCCTGCAATTGTAGCGTTGGGTGTCTTTTACATAAATTTTACCGTTGCGTTCTTCATCTATGCTTTCGGTTTTGGCTTTTGGGTCTTTGAGGTGTTTGCGCAGGTTTTTCCAACCATTTCCATATACATCGAGCCAATTGTTGTCGTTGTAATTGTCATCCCAACGTTCAAAGTCTAATGTGTTAAGGTGCAAAACATTAGTTTGTCCATCGCCTGCAATAAGGTTTAAGGTTCTAGAAACACGAACTGCTTTTTCGTCAAAATCTATGGCAAAAACATTGTTTTTTACATAATCAGTTTGTTCAGGTAGTTTTTCTTCGGCAGTAAAAAGATGGCTTTTGTTCAAACCTTTTTCTTTGAGTTGTTTTTCCCAAACGTGAAAAATAGCGTGAACAGGAAATCCACAACTTCCCGCTGCCGTATCAATTACGGTTTCTTCGGCTTTTGGGTCGAGCATTTTTACACACATATCAATTACATAACGCGGTGTAAAATATTGTCCTTTTTCGCCTTTGCTACTTTTGTTGATTAAATATTCAAAGGCTTCATCGACTACATCCAAATTGGAATTAAACAATTTGATACTTTCTAAAGAAGAAATACAAATCGCTAAATGCGATGGCGTAAGTGTTACTTTTGCGCTATCTGCAAAAACACCTTCCCATTTGGCTTTTGCTTTTTCAAACAGGGATTGAATTTTGTTTTTTAGTTCGGTTTCGGTTTCACCGTAGTTTCTAAATTCTAAGGAACGAGATTTATTTCTTGTACTTTCTAATTCGTCAAAAAGTTTGGTAAATATCAATTGAAATAATTCCTCAAAAACATCGACACCAGCATTAGCTAATACTTCGTCTTCCATTTCAAGAATCAAATCCTTGAGTGATTTTCGTTCGTTGACTAGTTTGTCTTTTGCAATCAAATCATCAATTGTCCAGCGTTCTGTCAAAACATCGGTCAGTTTTTGGGAAGCTTTTGGTATTTCTGGAATGTCTTTGAAATAATTTGGATCACGTCTATTGTAAAATGAAATGCTATCGCCATTGCTCCAAATGCCAATTGGCGCGCCAGTGGCATTGCAATAAGATTTCAATTGTTCTTTTCCATCTTTCAATTTTGGTTTTTTGAGTTCAACCATGATATTGACAGAAGTGGTATTTTGTTTGTCAAAAACAACAATATCGGCACGTTTTTTTTCACGACCAAAGGTTACCGCATATTCTAATTCCATTCTTTCAAAAGGATATTCATAATCTTCATTCAGAACCATTAAATACAATTGACGAACCGTTTCTTCTGGCGTTAATTTGATTTCTTTTTTGCGAACCAAGCAGTTAATGTAAGGTACAAAAGTGCCTTTTACATCCTTTAGAATTATGGTGTTTTCAAATCGTGTAATTTGTTCCGCTTTGAATTGTGTCAGTTTATAGTTGGAATCTTTAAGAATATCCGTAAGTTTCATAATCATTTATTTTGAAAGGCTAATTTATAGTTTTATTCTTTAATTTAATTAACAAAACAAATTACATTTTCCTTATTTTTGAAGAATGAAACAGCTGATTTTATTTTTTATACTCTTTCCTTTGCTTATTTTTTCTCAAACCAATTTCGAAAAAGGAGAGCTGTTATTAGGAGAAGCAAAATTCAAACAAGCCCAGTTGTGTTTTGAGAATTTTTTGGCTTCTAATCCAGGTCATTTAAAAACTATAGAATATTTAGGAGATATTGCAGGTCATACGAAATCATGGGATAAAGCCATTGGGTATTATAAAAAATTAAAGCAATTAAAACCGTCGGAGGCCAACTATTATTATAAATATGGAGGGGCTTTAGGGATGAAAGCGACACAAGTTAATAAATTTAAGGCCATAGGAATGATTGGAGAAATACGTTCTTCATTTGAAAAGGCTATTGTATTAAATCCAAAACATATCGATGCACGTTGGGCATTGATTGAACTCAATTTACAATTACCAGGAATTCTGGGAGGAAGTGAGACTAAAGCAATTCAATATTCTAACGAATTAAAAGAATTGTCTCCCGTAGATGGGTATTTGGCAAGAGGACATATCGAAGAATATTTTGACAGATACAAATTTGCTGAAAAATATTTTATAAAAGCGAATGAAATCGGTAAATCAAAAGTAACTTTTCAAGCATTATATAATTTATATTTGAATAAATTGAAAGAGCCCAAAAAAGCACAGGCTTTAATAGCCCCTTAGCCCTCCAAAGGGGAATGCTCAACAAGTAAAATAAAAAGTCAGACTTAAAAATAGATATAATAAATTTATGAATTCAAATAAAAATAATAATGTGGCTGTTCCCCCTTCGGGGGCTAGGGGGCTTCATTTCATTGCCATAGGCGGAAGCGCGATGCACAACCTAGCACTAGCATTACACAATAAAGGATATCAGGTAACTGGAAGTGATGATGCTATTTTTGAACCATCGAAATCGCGTTTAGATAAAAAAGGAATTCTACCAGTAGAAATGGGCTGGTTTCCCGAAAAAATAACTCAAAATATCGAAGCTGTAATTCTAGGAATGCATGCCAAAGCCGACAATCCCGAATTATTGAAAGCGCAAGAATTAGGATTGAAAATTTATTCTTATCCAGAGTTTTTATACGAACAATCCAAAAATAAAACAAGAGTAGTAATAGGAGGTTCACACGGAAAAACAACCATTACTTCAATGATTTTACATGTAATGCACTTTCATAATATCGAGGTTGATTATATGGTGGGAGCCCAATTAGAGGGTTTTGATACCATGGTACATCTTACCGAGGTCAATGATTTTATTGTTCTCGAAGGCGATGAATATTTGTCTTCTCCAATTGATAGAAGACCAAAATTTCATTTGTATCAACCCAATATTGCTTTGATTTCGGGAATTGCTTGGGATCACATCAATGTTTTTCCGACCTATAATTTTTATGTTGAGCAATTTGAAATTTTTATAAATAAAATCACCAATGGCGGAATTTTAGTGTATAACGAAGAAGATTCAGAAGTAAGACGAGTAGCCGAAGCGGCTTTGAATCCCATTCGAAAAATTCCATATATAACACCAAAATATGAGGTGAAAGATGGGATTACGCTTCTTGAAACTCCCGAAGGAGCCATGCCAATTGAAGTTTTTGGGGCGCATAATTTGAATAATTTAGCTGGAGCCAAATGGATTTGCCAGAATATGGGTGTTGATGAAGCTGATTTTTATGAGGCTATTGCCAGTTTTAAAGGAGCTTCAAAACGCTTGGAAAAAATTGCCGAAAGCAAAACTAAAGTGGCTTACAAGGATTTTGCCCATTCGCCAAGCAAGGTTGTCGCCACTACAAAAGCAGTTAAAGAGCAATATCCTGACAGAACTTTAGTTGCTTGTTTGGAATTACACACTTATAGTAGTCTGAATGCCGAGTTCCTAAAAGAATATGAAGAAGCGTTGCAATATGCTGATGTTGCTGTGGTTTTTTATTCGCCTGATGCGGTAAAAATTAAACAACTCTCAGCAGTGACTTATGAGCAAATTGCCAAATCGTTTAACCGAGAAGATTTGATAATTTATACGAATCCAGGTGAATTTAAGACCTTTTTATTCAACCAGAATCTAGAAAATTCTGCTTTATTGTTGATGAGCTCTGGGAATTATGGTGGGTTGAATTTTGATGAGGTAAAAGGATTGATAGGATAGTTTTTTATGGAAAATCTAACATTAGACAATTTTCAAGAAATAGCTGTAAAATCAGTTTTTGCAAAAGCAAAGAAAATAGGCGCAAGAGATATCGAAGAAGTATCTCCCAATAAATTTGTAGCTTACGTTGATGATGAAAGAGAAAGCTATGATGTTGCGATAGAATTAGAAGCTAGAAATGTTTTAGATATAAGTTGCGATTGCCCTAAACATACTACTTTTTGTGTGCATAAGGTTGCTTTGTTACATTTTATAAAAAGTAAAAAGCCAGCGAGTAGTATTTCTGTGAAGAAGAAAAAAACAGAATCCGAAATTTTGTTAGAGCAACTCGATGAGAGCACATTGCGATTTTGGGCTTCTGAACTGTTTAAGAAAAACAAAGATATTGAGTTTTTATTTGTTAACGAGTTTACTAAAAATGAAATTCAATACACTAAAGATGAAGTAGGTAAAATTGTAGATAAAGCTATAAAATCGGTTATAAAGAATAAAAAAAACTTTGATGCCACAGAATTAAAGCGAATTATTGATACTTTAGAAGTGGCATTAGCTCCAGTTTCAAAGTTTTGCAAAGAGAATATTATTTTACCAGAATCAAATGAGCTTTTTTTGTTTTCGAATAGTATTTTGTTTGAGTTTCATAACAATATGACTTTAAATTCAATTAAACTTGTCCGATTTATCGAAAAAAGATATACAGAAATTAATTTATACATTCATAGTATTCAAAATAGAAAACACTGGGAAGCTATTATAGATGAAAATGTAAAGTATTTATTGCTTGAAAATAGCATGTATGGAATGCAAATGGAAACTATTTTTAATCTTTATGAAAGCATAGATACAAAGGAAAGAAGAGCTTTTTTTGCAAATGTCATTTTTGAGACACATACAATTGCGGTTAATAAAGGGACTCGTTATATAAAAGAAATAAAAATATTTTTTTTGAAAGTATTTTCAGAAAATGATTTGTTTAAAAAAGTGTATATGCACTTCGATTCTATACGATACGACAACGATTTTAATATTTATTTAATTGAAAAATTGATAGAAATCGAAAAGTATGATTTGGCAGAGAAAATGGCTATCAATCAAATAGAGGCTAATTATCAAGAGCGATATAATGTTGGTTATTATCAATTGTTGTCAAAGATTTATACTATTTCTGCCGATGAAAAGAAAATGGCATTACTTCAAATGAAACTAATTTTTTATGATTTTTCGTTGGACAAATACAAGCTCATACAAAAAAATTGCGAAGTTGATGCTTTTAAGAAGTTTAGAACAAAGCTGTTAACAACATTAAAAAGAGATTTTTATGGAAACAAAAAAGCAGTTCAAAGTTACTTTGAAATATTGTATTTTGAGAAAAAATTTAAAAATATGATAGAGAATATTTCAGAATACACAACTTATGAGTTGGTTTTTGATTACAAAGAGGCGTTATTTCTATTTGACAAATTGTCATTTTTATTAGCAATTATGAAGGTTGAGAAAAGTTCGTTCTATTATTACAAAGAGGATAAATTAACTACTGAATATCGAGATAAATTTATTGAATGGATAAAAGAAAAATATGACGGTCTAAGCATTAAAACAATTATAAATAGTAGAAAAGCGTATGGAATTTCAAAATTCATGAAGTCTTTAGAAGAATTGTAGGATGTTTAAAAATGAATGTTATAAAAAATGGAGCCAACTAATTTTCCGATAACCAATTGGTCCGAAGACGACAAGCCACGCGAAAAATTGATGCTTAAGGGCAAAAGTGTTTTGAGTGATGCCGAGTTGATTGCTATTTTGATTGGTTCTGGGAGCAGAAACGAATCAGCAGTAGAGTTAAGCAAAAAGATTTTGGCTAGTGTCGACAACAATTTAAACGCTTTGGGTAAGTTGACCCTTTTGCAATTAACAAGCTTTAAGGGAATAGGAGAGGCGAAAGCTATTTCGATTATGTCAGCCATGGAATTAGGAAGACGAAGAAGAGCGGAAGAAGCGGCTGAGTCAAAAAAAATCACATCTAGTAAAACGACCTTTGAATTGATGCAGCCCATTATTGGTGAATTGCCACATGAAGAATTTTGGGTTTTGTATTTGAATAATGCCAATAAAGTATTGTCTAAATCGCAACAAGGAAAAGGTGGAATTACAGGTACAATAGTAGATGTTCGCTTGGTTTTTAAAACTGCTCTTGAAATAGGGGCAACAAGTATAATTCTCTGTCATAATCATCCTTCGGGAGGCTTAGTTCCTAGTGAAGCCGATATAAAGATTACAAATAAAATTAAAGTTGCAGGTCAAAATTTAGATATTCATGTTCTAGATCATCTGATTGTTTCGGAAAATGGCTATTATAGTTTCGCCGACGAAGGAATTTTTTAATCACATGGAATTTAAAAATAATATTATAACCGATGTCTTTTTTGATTTAGATCACACACTTTGGGATTTTGAAAAAAATTCTGCTTTGGCTTTTGAAATTATTTTTAAAAAGCATGAAATAAATCTCGATTTAAAGGTTTTTTTAGACTTATATGTCCCCATAAATTTAAAATATTGGGAAATGTATCGAAAGGATGAAATAGATCATATTACTATGCGATTTCAGAGGCTTAAAGAGACTTTTGATATACTGAAATTTGAAATCGAACCCAGTTTACTCTCTCTTTTGTCTCATGAGTACATCTATTACCCACCCAAAAACAATCATTTATTAGAGGGAGTGATTCCTGTTTTAGATTATTTAAAAGCTAAATACAATTTGCATATCATTACGAATGGTTTTGCTGATATTCAAAATAGTAAATTGAAGAATTCAAATATCATTCATTATTTTATGACAATAACCAACTCAGAACTAGCTGGTGTGAAAAAGCCAAATACTGTTATTTTTGAGTTTGCATTAAATCAAGCAAAAGCTAAAAGAGAGCGCAGTATTATGATAGGCGATTGTATCGAAGCTGATGTTCAAGGTGCTTTGAATGCTGGGTTAGACGCTATTTTTTTTAATCAAAAAAAACAAAAAATCAATTCAAATATTAAACAAATTGATCACTTATTAGAATTAAAAAATTATCTCTAAACATGAAAAAATCACTCACTATCGTAACCCTTTTATTTGGAATCCACTGTTTCTCACAAGCAATAAATGAGTATAAGGCGGTACTAATTCCTTTAAAATATGATTTTCAAAAAGAACAAAATCAATATAGACTTCAAACGTTATGTAAATTTAATCTTGAAAAATCTGGGTTTCAAGCTTTTTATAGTAATGAATACATTCCAGCCGAAATTAATGACCGTTGCAAATTGTTAACACTTGATTTAAAAAACGAAAGTACATTTTTAATAACTAAATTAGTCGTCGTTTTTAAAGATTGCCATGGTGTAGAAATTTTTAAATCAGGAGTAGGAAAAAGTCGAGAGAAACAATTTGAAGAGGCTTATAAAGAGGCATTGAGCACTGCTTTTAAAACCCTAGACACAGTTAATGAAAATTCAAATGTAGTTGTAAATTCAAATACAATTTTAGCAAAAACGCCTTCAGAAGCAAATTTACAAACTCCGACAAAAGGAAGTAATCCATCAGAAAAAGTATCAGAAAAGACCGAGAGTATTTTTCTTTATGCCCAACCAACTACTTATGGATATCAATTGATTAATAATGAGCCAAAAGTAGTGATGAAAGTGTATAAAACTTCGAATCCAGCTAGTTTTATAGCGACAAAGGGAAGTGTACAAGGAGTTTTGATAGCAAATGAAAACCAATGGTTTTTTGAATATTATCAAAATAATCAATTAATTTCTGAAAGTATTAATGTTAAGTTTTAGGTTGGTAATTTTTTTAAATAACTTCCAACTTCCCACTTCCTTTAATACCCATACTTACTTTTCCATCTGTTTTTTAAAAACTCTCGTGTTGTGTTCTCTCTCGAATTATTTCCTGGATCATATAGCATTGTTCCAGAAATGGCATCAGGCAGAAATTCTTGTTCGATAAAATTCTTGGCATAATCGTGTGAATATTTATACTCGTCACCATAACCCAATTCTTTCATTAATTTTGTAGGTGCATTCCGCAAATGCAAAGGAACAGCTAAATCACCAGTTTGCTTGACCAATTGTTGTGCGTTTCCTATAGCAAGATAAGAAGCATTGCTTTTGGGCGAAGTGGCTAGATATATAGCGCATTGACTTAAAATTATCCTGCTTTCGGGGTAGCCAATTGTTGTGACTGCTTGAAATGTATTGTTCGCCATAATAAAGGCAGTTGGGTTGGCATTACCAATATCTTCACTCGATAAAATTAACATTCGTCGGGCAATGAATTTTACATCTTCACCACCTTCAATCATTCGGGCAAGCCAATAAACCGCTCCATTTGGGTCGCTACCTCGAATGGATTTTATAAAAGCCGAAACAATATCGTAATGTTGTTCGCCACTTTTGTCATACAAGACCGTGTTTTGTTGCACGAGTTCAAAAACTTTATCGTTAGTAATAAAAATTTCGTCTTCATCGGATGCGTTTACGACCAATTCAAAAATATTTAATAGTTTGCGTCCATCACCGCCCGAAAGTCTCAATAACGCTTCGATTTCGCTTAAATTTATTTTTTTTGTTGCTAAAAAGACATCTGTTTTAATAGCGCGATTTAATAGAGTTTCTAAATCCTCTTTTGAAAAAGCATTCAAAACATATACTTGACAACGAGACAATAAGGCAGGAATTACCTCAAAACTAGGATTTTCGGTCGTGGCTCCAATAAGTGTTATCCAACCTTTTTCAACAGCAGCTAATAAAGAATCTTGTTGTGATTTGCTAAAACGATGAATCTCATCAATAAAAAGAATAGGGTTTTTTGCTGTAAAAAGTCCGCCACTTTGTTTTGCCTTTTCAATGACATCACGAATGGCTGCAACACCAGAATTAATAGCACTCAAGCTATAAAACGGTCTTTTTGATTCTTGAGCAATTATCTGTGCTAAAGTTGTTTTTCCGGTTCCGGGAGGTCCCCAAAAAATCAAAGATGGAATAATTCCTTTTGCAATTTGCTGTGTCAACGAACCATTAGGTCCAACCAAATGAGATTGACTGATGTAATCTTCTAATTTTTGTGGTCGTATGCGTTCTGCTAATGGTGCTTCCAAGGTGATTTTATATTTTAGATTTCAAATTTAGGATATTGCAACTATTAAATCTAAAGATATTCTAACAAACTTATATCCTCTTTTTTCTATTCGCTTTTCCTGAATATGACAAAATAGCATTAACTTGCTTTTGGTTACATTTTTGAATTGTGCTTTATGACCTAAAACCTAAAACCGATAACCCAAAACCTAAAAATGAAAGATAATCATTTCAAATATTCTGATTCCGTCATAGGGCTTCCACTTTTTTTTGTGTTGTTCTTGTGGGTTGTTTTTTGGTTGCAGATAAAATATGATTTTGATTTTGACCAAAACGGAATTTTACCTAGAACTTTTTCAGGACTGCAAGGTGTTGTTTTTAGTCCATTTATTCATGCAGATATGCAGCATTTATATAATAACTCTATTCCACTATTGATTTTATTGGCTGCTTTGCAGTTTTTTTATGCAAAGCAATCAATAGCTGTTATTAGTTACGGAATAGTACTTTCGGGATTAATTACTTGGGTAATAGGTAGAGATAGTTATCATATTGGCGCTAGCGGTTTGATTTATGTTTTGGTTAGTTTTATATTTTTCAAAGGCATTCAAACCCAATATTATCGATTGGTAGCTTTATCTCTTACTGTTGTTGTTGTTTATGGGGGTTTGGTTTGGTATGTTTTTCCGAATCCCGAAACTTTGGGAGATGCAAACATATCATGGGAAGGACATTTGGCGGGTTTAATTACAGGTTTTGTACTTTCGATACTTTATAAAACTCCAGAATATACTAAAATCATTAAATATGATTGGGAACGTCCTGATTTTAACCCTCAGGAGGATAAATTTATGCAGCGTTTTGATGAAAATGGTAACTTTGTAAATGTGGAAATTGATGAAAATGAGGTTTGTGATTTTGTAAAATCTAATTGAATTATTTTGTATTTTTGTTGTTATAAAGCATAAAAATGAGTACAATTATCACAAATATTAAGCAACTCGACTTAAAAGGCAGTTATACTTATGCCGATTATTTACTATGGCAATTTAAAGAAAGAGTAGAGTTGATTAAGGGAAAAATTTTTAAGATGAGCCCAGCTCCAAGTAGATCTCATCAGGAAATATCAAGAGAATTAACGTATTTTTTGAGTCGAATTTTTAGAAAAACCTCTTGTCAATTCTATGTTGCCCCTTTTGATGTCCGTTTAATCAATTTTAAAGAGAGTTCAAAAGACAATCAAATTACGACAGTAGTTCAGCCCGATTTATGTGTTATTTGCGATGCTAATAAATTAGATGAGAAAGGTTGTATCGGTGCGCCAGATTTGATTATTGAAATTCTTTCTCCAGGAAATTCAAACCGTGAAATGACCATTAAATTTGATTTGTATGAAGAGAATGGTGTA
>JANMZS010000020.1:0-15763 GCA_031383535.1 Flavobacterium sp. | reverse complement strand
CGCAAGCATTAGAGAATAGTGCAGTGCCAAACAAAATTCAGTTGGGAGTAAACCGGCAATTAATTTTTTCCGAGGATCTTCGTGACCATAGTCTTTAATCTCGGTAAAAACTTGCTCAATAATTTCAACTACACGAGCATGAATTATTTTAGACAAGTTCTTCAATGAAATTTCTTTGGGTTCTCTTCCTCTTAAGCCCGGAATAGAAACAATTTCATTGTCTTTATTCTCTCCTGGCCAAGCCGAACCAAATTTAACTTTCAATAACTCAGCTTGTTTTTCTATAATCGAACAGCCTTCTTTAATGTCGTCTGTTATAACATTTCCACCGAAAGGAATTACTGCGGTGTGACGTATAATTCCGTCTTTAAAAATGGCCAAATCTGTTGTTCCTCCACCAATATCTATTAAAGCAACACCTGCTTCTTTTTCTTCCTGACTCAACACAGCATCAGCCGAAGCTAATGGCTCCAATGTTAATCCTGATAATTCTATACCAGTACTTTGAATACATCTTCCCAAATTTCTTATTGAAGCGGCTTGACCCACAACAACATGAAAACTAGACTCCAATCTACCACCATACATTCCTATAGGTTCCTTAATTTCAGATTGCCCATCGATCTTAAATTCTTGTGGTAAAACATGAATTATTTCTTCTCCAGGTAACATGGCTAATTTATTAACTTGGTCAATTAATAATTGAATATCTTCTTCGCCTATAACCTCCTCTGCATTATTTCTAATAATATAATCGCTATGCTGAATACTACGTATATGCTGACCTGCAATACCTACTACGACATTTTTAATTTTATAACCTGATTTAGTTTCTGCTTCTAATACTGCTTGTTGAATGGACTGTATTGTTTGCGTAATGTTATTTACAACACCTCTCGCCACACCTAAACTTTTAGATTTTCCAACACCTAAAATTTCTAGTTTTCCGTATTCATTTTTCTTGCCTATCATGGCAACAATTTTGGTTGTTCCAATATCTAGTCCTACTGCAATATTTTCTTTTTCCATTTTCAATTATTTAGTACACACTACTTGTTGAGTAAACCGGAGATCTATTATTTTATACTTATTTAACGAACTATCTAAAACTGCTTTTTGAAAAACTGCTTTATAATTATTGAATTTTGATTTTATTTTGATTGCTCTTCCAAAATCAATTTTATAATTATAGTTTCTATTCCACAGTAGCAAGCTTCGATTTGGCATAATTTGAACACCAATGATGTTTTTTTTCAAAAACGCATCGTCATGGATTATGCGAAATAATTCGGCTAAATCTTTGCTGTCTTTTTTATTTATTTCTCCTGAAACAAGTGGAACTCTAGCTGTAAAATTGTTTGACAACGGCATCTTATTTCCCTCGTAATCAATATAGAAAGAATCATCACCATCAAAAACTCTAGCTACAGGAGTTTTTTGCTTCACTACTGCTTTTAGAACCCCATCAACACTTACAAATACATCTGATTTTTCAATCATTTCTTGTGCATTTAAAAGCGTTTCTAATTTATTCAAATCTAATTTATCTTTATTGATACTTTGTACATCCTTTTTATTTTCTATTAACAATTTATTAACCGTTTCCTGATTCACATAAGGAGCGTTGTTTCCTACAAATACAACTACTGCTTTTTTGAGTTTCCTGTTATTATTTCGATTTGAGGTAAACAAAAACAAGAAAGCTACTAAAGCAAACATCAGAATTAATCGTATGTTAGTCCAATTAAAGAGTTTCATTTATTGCTTTTTTTATTAAGGGTACTAATTCTCCAATATCTCCTGCTCCTATAGTTATAATGACCGAAGCTTTACTTTCTAAAATGGTAGAAATTAACATTTGTTTTTGAACTAATTTTTTCGATTGATTCTTAATTTTATTGAGTAGCCATTGAGAGGTAATTCCTTCCATCGGCAATTCACGAGCTGGGTAAATATCTAGTAAAATTATTTCATCAAATGCAGCTAGGCTTTTTGCAAAATCATCGGCAAAATCTTTGGTTCTACTAAATAGATGAGGCTGAAAAATTGCTAAAATTTTTTTGTCAGGATATAATTCTCTAACCGCTTGATGGACTGCATTTATTTCGGTTGGATGGTGTGCATAATCATCAATATACACAAGGTTATCCGTTTTAATTTGGTAAGAAAAACGCCTTTTTATTCCTTTAAATGTAAATAAAGCACTGGCGATGTCTTCGTTTGGGAGCCCGAAAGTTTTAGCCATCGCCAATGCCATTAAAGCATTCATTAAATTATGTTTTCCTGGTAAACTAAATTTTATATTTACTATTGTTTCGGATGACGTTCGAACATCAAAAACATATTGACTATTTATAATTCTAACATTAAAGGCTTCAAAAATGGCATCCTCATTAACAGCACAAGTAACACCTTGAAGAGGTAATTCTTTGGCAATAAAAAGTTGACTTTTATCCGTTATCTTATTGGCAAATTCAACAAATGATGCTTCAATAGAGGCGCTATCGCCATAAATATCCAAATGATCCGCATCCATCGATGTGATACAAGCAATATTAGGGTGCAAATGCAAAAAAGAACGATCAAATTCATCTGCCTCAACAACGGTAACCATTTTTCCGTTTCCTATCAAATTCGAATTGTAATTCTCAACAATTCCGCCTACAAAAGCAGTTACATCTACACCACTTTGAAACAAAATATGACCCAGAATACTTGAAGTGGTTGTCTTTCCATGGGTTCCTGCTACGGCAAAACAAAAGGTGTCTTTTGTAATGATTCCTAATACTTCGGCTCTCTTCTTCACTTCATAACTATTTTGCAAAAAATAATTCCATTGCAAGTGATGCTTTGGTACTGCTGGCGTAATGATTACTAGAGTATCTTTTGAAAAATAGCTTGTCGGAATCAAATTAATCCTATCATCAAAATGAATCGCTATTCCAAGTTCTTGAAGCTCCTTTGTAAGTTCAGTTTCGGTTTTGTCGTAACCCGATACGTTCTTACCGATGGCTTTGAAATAGCGCGCCAAAGCACTCATCCCAATCCCTCCGATGCCTATGAAATAAACGTTATGTATTTGATTTAGATTCATTTTAAATTTCAATTTCAATAACAATTTCAATATTCAAAATTGACATTCCTATTGTATTAATTATTTACTCACATTGTCATTGCAATTGATATTGTTATTTTATCAATTTTACGATTTCGTCAACTATTTGTTTTGTTGCATTGGGCAAAGCCAACTGCTTAATATTTTCACTTAACTGAATTTGTTTACCTAAATCTTTTAACAAGGCCTCAAAAACAAGGCTAAATTCAGAATCCAGCTCCGATTCTTTGAGCATCAATGCTCCTTTCTTTTTAACTATTGATGCTGCATTTTTTGTCTGATGATCTTCGGCAACATTAGGTGATGGTATAAAAATTACTGGCTTTCCAACTATACATAATTCCGAAACTGACGATGCGCCAGCTCTAGAAATAACGATATCTGCGGCAGCATAAACTAAATCCATACGGTCTATAAATGCTAAAACTTGAACATTTCCAGAATTATATTTCTTGTAATCTTCGAAATACAATTTTCCACATTGCCAGATGATTTGTACACCTAGAGAAATGATGTTTTCTAATTCCTTTTCAATAAGTTGATTTATTCTTCTCGCACCAAGACTTCCGCCAAGAACCAACAAGGTTTTTTTATTAGCATCTAAATTGAAGTAGCCTAAGGCTTCTGCCTTTTTACTTTCGATAGTTATTAAATCTTGACGAACGGGATTACCAGTCAAAATCATTTTTTCTTTAGGGAAAAATCGTTCCAAATTTTCGTAGGCAACACAAATTTTATTCGCTTTTTTACTCAATAATTTATTGGTAATTCCTGGATATGAATTTTGTTCCTGAATTACCGTTGGAACATGCATCATATTAGCCATTTGCAATAAAGGGCCCGAAGCAAAACCACCAGTTCCGATGACAACATTAGGTTTAAATTCTTTAATAATTTTTCGAGATTCCCATAAACTACTGATAAGTTTTATTGGAAACATGGCATTTTCTGGTGTTAATTTCCTTTGTAAACCAGCGATCCACAACCCTTTGATTTCATAACCCGATTGCGGTACTTTTTGCATTTCCATTTTGTCTTTTGCACCAACAAAAAGAAATTTCGCATCAGGAAAACGAAATTTTAATTCATTAGCAATCGCAACCGCAGGATAAATATGCCCTCCAGTTCCTCCGCCACTTAAAATAAAAGCCCATCCCCGACCCTTCCCTTTGGGAAGGGAGCTTAGATTATTTATTTGATTTTCTTGACCCATTTCTTTCCTTAATTTATTCTTTAGAATTAGAAAATCTCATTCCTTTAATAGCCGTCATCGGATTCTTTGCTTTATCCTCTATCGAATAATTCTCATCTCGTTCTTCTATTCCCCCTTCGGGGGTAAGGGGGCTATCCTCTTCTTCTAATTGCTTATCAATTAATTTTTGCAATGCCGATTCTCTTCGAGCTTTATCCTTAATTTCTTCGGCTATTTCTTCTTCTTTTTTAGTTACATTGATGATAATTCCTAATGCAATACAAGTCATCCATATTGAACTTCCTCCGCTACTAATCAACGGAAGTGTTTGTCCTGTTACTGGCAATAATTCTACTGCAACAGCCATATTAATCATGGCCTGAAAAATCATAGGGAATCCCAGTCCGACGATTAATAATTTGCCAAATAAAGTATTCGATTTGTGTGCGGCTACTATAAATCTAAAAAACAACAAAAGATACATAGACAAAACTCCCAATCCGCCTATCAATCCCCATTCTTCGACAATAATGGCATAGATAAAATCGGATGAAGATTGTGGCAAAAAGTTTTTTTGAACACTTTTTCCTGGACCCAAACCATAAATTCCTCCTGAAGCTATAGCAATTTTTGCCTTTTCAATTTGGTAATCGTCTTCACCAGGCTTGTTGGTCGTGAAATTTTCAATCCTGCTAGACCAAGTATCTACCCTACTAAAAAAATGAGAGTCTGGAAAAGCTTTTGCTAACAAAATAAATAAAACTAAAATTGCGAGCCCAGAACCTAAAATAATTCCAATATATTTTAATGGATATTTACCCACAAAAGTTAACATTAGTACCATTGCGAAAATTAAAGCAGCAGTAGAGAAATTAGCTGGTAAAATAAAAATTAATGTGCCAAAAACTGGTAGCCAAAGTTCTATTAACGAGTCTTGAAAAGTGATTTTATCTTCTCTTGTTTTAGATAAATATCTTGCAACATAAAGCATTAAAACTATCGATGCTAATGTTGACGTTTGAAAAGTAATCCCAATAAATGGCACTTGAATCCATCTACTAGCATTAGCTCCAGCGATAACAGTACCTTTAAATAAAGTGTAGCCTAACAACAACCAAACTATTGGTAAAGCGATTTTAGACAATCCTTTGTAATAATGATAAGGCACTTTATGAACCCAATAAATAATGACAAATCCAATAAATATATGAGCCAAATGCTTTAATAAATACCCAATCGTATTTCCTGTTCCATGATTGGAATAGGCCAAATTACTACTAGCACTAAAAACAGGCATAAATGAAAACAGTGCTAATAAAGCGACGAATGACCATATTACCTTATCTCCTTTTAGACTATTTATTAGTTCTTTCATTTTTAAAATTTTGTTTAAAGTTTTTCTTGTCTAAAGTTTAAAGTTGCTCAACCTTAAACTTTAAACCTTAAACTTTTTTTATAAATTTCTAACCGCTTGTTTAAATTGATTTCCTCTGTCTTCATAGTTTTCAAACAAATCGAAACTAGCACAAGCTGGAGACAACAAAACAGCATCTCCTTTTTCTGTTAATCGTTGCGCCATTTTTACTGCATCTGCCATTGATGTAACTTCAATCATAATATCAACAACATTTCCAAATTCATCAATGATTTTTTTGTTGTCAACGCCCAGACAAATAATAGCCTTAACTTTTTCGCGAACCATAGCCATCAATTCACTATAATCATTTCCCTTATCAACACCACCAACAATCCAAACTGTTGGTGTAATCATACTATCCAAAGCAAAAAAAGTAGCATTAACATTAGTCGCTTTTGAATCATTGATATATTGTACATTTTGAATTTTCAACACTTTTTCCAAACGATGCTCTACACCCTGAAAATTGGATAAACTTTCTCGGATAGTTTTGTTTCGAATTTTCATCAATTTTGCTACAGATGTTGCTGCCATTGCATTTTTCATATTATGCTTCCCTTCTAGTGCAATGTATTCTGTTTCCATTGTAAATTCTTCTTCGTTGATCATGTTTATTTCCATTTTTTTATCTTTTAAAAAGGCTCCCCTTTCGACAATTTTAGTTACCGAAAAAGGTATTAATTGGGCTTTTGTTTTGTTATTTTTTAACCACTCGGAAATCGCTTCGTCATCAGCATCATAAATCAGAAAATCATCTTCACTTTGATTCATTGTTATTCTAAATTTAGAAGCGATATAATTTTCATATTTGTATTCATATCGATCTAAATGATCCGGACTTATATTGGTAATTATTGCTATGTGCGGTTTATACTTTATAATTCCGTCCAATTGAAAACTACTTAATTCTAATACATAACTATCGTATAAATCATCGGCAACTTGCCAAGCAAAGCTTTTTCCGATATTACCACCTAAACCTACGTTCAAACCAGCCGATTTCAGTAAGTGATACGTTAACATGGTTGTTGTTGTCTTTCCGTTACTTCCTGTAATTCCAATAGTTATGGCTTTTGTAAATGCTGCCGCAAACTCAATCTCTGAAATAACGGGAATTCCTTTTTCGACCAGTTTTATTACAATTGCTGATTTTTTCTCAGGAATTCCTGGACTTTTCATCACCACATCGGCATTCAAAATCAAATCTTCGGTGTGGGTTTCTTCTTCCCAAGCAATCCCATTATCAATAAGAACTTTTTTATAATTTTCTTTAATTTTCCCATAATCAGATACAAAAACATCATATCCTTTTTTCTTGCCAAGAATTGCAGTTCCAACACCGCTTTCGCCTCCGCCTAATACTACTAATCTTTTCATTTCATTTTAATTAAAAATTAAAAATTAAAAATTTTGACCACAATTAACTGAAATTAAACAGTCTTAATTCCTGATTTTTAATTTTTAATCGATTTTATCTCAATTTTAAAGTAACGATTGATAAAATAGCTAGCATAATGGCTACAATCCAAAATCGAGTAACAATTTTACTTTCGTGATACCCTTTCTTTTGATAATGATGGTGTAAGGGCGCCATAAGAAATATTCTTCGTCCTTCGCCAAACCTTTTCTTAGTGTATTTAAAATAGGACACCTGCAAAACCACCGAAATATTTTCGGCTAAAAATATTCCACATAATAAAGGGATAAGCAGTTCTTTTCGAACCGCGATAGCAAGTACTGCTATGATTCCACCAATAGTCAAACTTCCTGTATCGCCCATAAATACAGAGGCAGGAAACGAATTATACCAAAGAAAACCGATTAATGAACCTACGAAAGCTGCTATAAAAACAGTCATTTCACCCGAATTCGGAATGTACATGATGTTCAAATAATTGGAAAAAATAATATTCCCAGATACAAATGTGAAAATCCCTAGTGCCAAGACAGATACCGCCGAAGTTCCTGCTGCCAATCCATCAATTCCGTCCGTTAGATTAGCGCCGTTTGACACAGCTGTAATAATAAAAATTACCACTGGAATAAAAATCAACCAAGCCCAATTTTGATATCCTTCGCCAGTCCATGCTAATAATTCGGCATAGTCAAACTCATTGTTTTTAAAGAAAGGAATAGTCGTTGCCGTAGATTTTTCATAGACAGGTTCCATACTAATAGTGTTTTCAATAGTACTTTTAACATCATTACTATTTTGTATATCCGTTCTGATATTCACCCCTGGATGAAAGTATAAAACCGTACCTACAATTAACCCCAAACCTACTTGTCCAAAAACCTTAAATATCCCCTTTAAACCTTCTTTATCTTTTTTGAAAATTTTAATATAATCATCAATAAAACCAATAGTCCCCATCCACAAAGTGGTAACAATCAATAAAATGATATATATATTTTGAAGTTTTGCAAAAAGAAGAACCGGAATTAAAGTAGCAAAAATGATGATTAATCCACCCATTGTTGGTGTTCCAGCTTTCTCATTTTGACCTGCCAAGCCTAATTCACGAACCGTTTCTCCTATTTGTTGTTTTCTTAAAAAACCAATAATTCTTTTACCATAAATAGTAGATAAAAGCAAGGATAGCATTAATGCCAATGCCGATCTAAAAGTGATGTACTGAAAAACTCCAGCACCAGGAAAATCAAATGTTTTTTCTAAATATTCGAATAAATAATACAGCATAGTTTTTAAATTAGCCCCACCCTAACCCTCCCCAAATCTGTCTGCCGACAGGCAGAGGGGAGGAAACCGAGATAGATAGTTTATAAAATATTTTTAGCCAATCACTCCTCCCCTCTGCCCGTCGGCAGACAGATTTGGGGAGTCCCGATAGCTATCGGGAGGGAGGGGCTTATTTGTTTAGTTGCTCCAATAATTCTGTTACTATTTTCATATCGTCAAAATCATGACGAATACCTTGAACTTCTTGATAGGTTTCGTGTCCTTTTCCTGCAATTAGAATGATGTCATTGGTCTGAGCCAGTTGACAAGCTGTTTTTATGGCTTGTTTACGATCTATTATTGCTACCGATTTTTTATAATTTTGAGGTGCAACGCCTTGTTCCATTTCTTGAATAATTACTTCTGGATTTTCGTTTCTAGGATTATCAGATGTCAATACTACTTTGTCGCTCAATTCAGTTGCTATATTGGCCATAATAGGTCGTTTCGCTTTATCTCTATTGCCACCACAGCCTACTACTGTTATCAATTGCTCATTCTTAGTACGAATATCATTGATGGTTTTTAGCACGTTTTCTAAAGCGTCTGGCGTGTGAGCATAATCAACAATAGCTGTAATATTTGAACTTGAAACTATAAATTGAAAGCGTCCTGAAACACTCTCTAGGTTCGATAATAATCGTAAGACTTCAAGGCTTTCCATACCTAACTGAACTGCAGTACCGTAAATTGCTAATAAATTGTAGGCATTAAAAGTGCCAATAAGTTTTACCCAAACTTCATTTCCATTGATTTTTAATAATAACCCTGATAATTGGTTTTCTAGGATTTGGGCTTTGTAATCGGCATACGATTTTAAGGCATAGGTTAATTTTTTGGCTGACGTGTTTTGCAACATCACGAGTCCATTTTTATCATCTATATTAGATAGTGCGAAAGCTTCTTTTGATAAATTATCAAAAAATGACTTTTTTACATCGCGATATTCTGCAAAAGTGGCATGATAATCTAAATGATCGTGAGATAAATTGGTAAAAACACCTCCAACAAAATGTAAGCCTTCGGTACGTTTTTGATGTACACCATGAGAGCTTACTTCCATAAAACAATATTCAACACCAGCATCAATCATTTCTTTTAAGTAATGATTAATTGTTATTGAATCAGGAGTGGTGTGAGTAGCTTTATGTTCAACATTATCCACCATAATTTTCACAGTAGATAGTAATCCGACTTTATAACCTGCTTTTTTGAATAGTTGAAAGAGCAATGAGGCTATTGTTGTCTTTCCGTTAGTGCCTGTGATTCCAATTAATTGTAATTTTTTGGATGGATTTCCAAAATAATTAGTAGCCATATACGCTAGCGCTTTGTTGGTGTCCTTAACTTGAATATACGTAATTCCAGAAATTACTGTTTCCGGAAAAGTATCACAAATAATAGCAACAGCCCCTAAACCAATCGCCTTTTCAATATAATCATGACCATCAGAAATAGTACCGCGAATAGCAACAAAGACATCATTTTCAACAATATTTCTAGAATCAAAATCAATTTTGTTAATAGAAATATCCGTTGAACCTTTTACAGCTTCAATCGCTACTTTGTATATTATTTCTTTTAAAATCAAACTCATTATAATTTATGGTTTTTATGCGATTGTTTTATTAGGACAATTCTAATGTTATAGTTGTATTTTTTGATACATTTTCTCCAGGTTGAAGGGATTGTTTTTTTACTTTACCTAAACCTATAATTTTTACTTTTACTCCAAGATTTTCTAATAATGCCAATGCATCCATACCAGACATTCCTTTAAGATTAGGTATTGACAAATACTGTTTTTGTGATTTTGTATAATAGCTCTCATAATCAACCTCTTGCTTTTGATTTTTTGCATTAATGTTTCTAATTTCATTTGTTGACGGAGCGTCAGTGAAAATTTTCTGGGCAATACGTTTAAAAACAGGCCCTGCAACATCGGCTCCATAATAATTATTGTTAGCCGTACTTGGTTTATGAACTACTACAATACAGGAATATTTAGGTTTGTCTGCTGGAAAATACCCAACAAAAGAAGACGCATAATACTTTTCGGAACCTCCATTTTTAGAATAATTCACTTGTGCTGTACCCGTTTTTCCTGCCATCGAAAATTCTTTGGAATATAATTTAGATGCGGTACCTTTTTTTACCACATTTTGAAGAACAGCTTTCAATTTCAAAATCGTTTCTTGAGAGCATATTTTTTGATTCATCACTTCGACATTGTACTTTTTAATCGTTTTGTTCCATTCTTTGATTTCAGAAACAAATTGTGGTTTTACCATGACTCCGTTATTAGCCACAGCATTATAAAAAGTTAAGGTTTGCAAAGGCGTAATCGAAACTCCATAACCAAAAGCCATCCATGGCAAGGATAAATTTGACCAGTTTTTGTCGCTTGGTTGTGGCACAAAAGGTTTTCCTTCCCCTTTTATTGGAAGACCCAAACATTTATTCAATCCATAACTATTGATATGGTTCACAAACTCGGCTGGATTGTTTTTGTAATTTTTATATACCGCTTGTACCATAACCGTATTGGACGACACTTCAAAACCTCGAGCTAAAGAAATTTTACCATATCCTCCTTCGTGTGAGTCTCGAACTGATTTTCCAGAATAAGTTATTACTCCACCATGAGAATCAAAAACAGCACTAGTGTCAATTTTTTTATCTTCGAGTAAAGCCATTAAATCAACCAATTTATAAGTTGAACCTGGCTCATGTGATTCGGCTACAGCATAATTTGTAGTTTCATAATACGATCCATCACCCGCTTTACCTAAGTTTGAAATTGCTTTTACCTGACCTGTTTTGGTTTCCATAACCACCACACAGCCATGGTCAGCCTGATAATCGGTTAGTTGTTTTAATAGTGCGTGATGAGCAATGTCTTGTATAAAAACATCGATAGTCGAGATTACGTCGTATCCGTCATGAGGGTCAATCTCATTGACATCACGAATAGGTTTCCACTGCCCTTTTGCAATTTTTTGTTTTAACACTTTACCGTCTTTACCGTTTAGATATTTTCTAAAAGCCCATTCTATCCCTTTACCATCTGCAATTCCTTCTGGTGTTTTTCTTTCGTACCCAATTGTACGCTCAGCAATTTTCCCTATCGGATGCTCTCTTACTGTTTCTTGTTGAACAATGATACCACCTTTATAAGCTCCGAGTTTAAACAATGGAAAACCTTTAATTTTTACAAATTCAGTATAACTTAAGTCACGAGCCACTAAAAAATACCTGTTTTTATTGGCTCTAGATTTTCTAAATTCATTAAGGAAAGAACCTCTAGGTTTTCCTAAAAGAATAGAAAGCGAATCGGACAAGGATTTTATGTTTTTTTCGAATACTTCTGATTTTGGCGCAACTGCATCAAAACGAATTTCATAATTGGGAATTGAAGTAGCCAATAAACTTCCATCGGCTGAGTAAATATTTCCTTTATTGGCTGGAATCACAAAGTTTCTTACGGTTCTTTCTTTGGCTAATTTTCGATAATAATCTCCCTCAACCCACTGGATATTTGTCAATTTCACAGCAATTGTTATTGCCATTATGAAAATAGCAAATGCAACTAGATAAATTCTATAGGATATATGTTTATCTTCTACTGCCATAATTTCTGAAAAAAACTTTTTTCGGCTTCTTTTTTAATTTTAATCTTGATTGGAGGAACAGTTGACGGAAAAATTTGTTTTGATTCCATTTTTTCAGCAACAGTAGATTCCATTTTTAATTTCATTAATTCCGAACGTCTATCTACAAATTCCGAACGAAGTTCTTTTACTTCATTGGTCATTTCAATAATTTTAAATACTTTTTTTTCAAAATTTTGAGTATTTGCAATCATGATTATGGCTAAAACAATTAGAAAAACAATAAAACGCCAATTTTTGATTGAATCATCTTCAATAAGAAACCGTGCTTTTAATATGCCGTAAACTCCGTTTTTCATAAGCCCCACCCCGACCTTAAAAAGGGGGAATTTGTTATTATTTTTTCTCTATAAAGTTGCTCTCCGAATTCCCCCCTTCGGGGGTTAGGGGGCTTTTTTCTCAGCAATTCTTAATTTAGCACTTCGTGCTCTATTATTGATTTTGATTTCATTATTGTCTGGAACTATTAACTTGCCAATTGTTTTAAAAGGAACCGAAAAATTGCCAAAAAAATCTCTCTCAGGCTCACCCTCGAACATGCCATTTTTCATAAATCTTTTCACCAATCGATCTTCAAGTGAATGATAAGATATTACACTTAATCTGCCGCTTGGCTTTAAAACTTCTAATGACTGCTCTAAAAACTCTTTCAAAACATCCATTTCTTGGTTCACCTCTATTCTAATGGCTTGATAAATCTGGGCTAGTATTTTATTTCTTACTTTTTCAGGTAAATATTTAGCCAAAATCGCTTTTAATTCATCAGTAGTTTTTATGGGATAATCTTCTCTTGCTTCAATAATTGTTCTTGCTAGAGCTGGCGCTATTTTTAATTCACCATAATCCAAAAAAACTCTTCTTAAGTTAACATCATCATATTCGTTGACAACTCTATAGGCGTTTAAATCATTTTTTTGACTCATTCGCATATCCAATTCTGCATCAAAACGGGTCGAAAAACCTCTTTCAGCCACATCAAATTGATGAGACGAAACGCCTAAATCGGCCAAAATACCATCGACACTTTTTATACCATAAAATCGTAAGAACCTTTTTATAAATCTAAAATTTTCATTAATCAAAGTAAATCTTTCGTCATGCAAAGTATTTGCTAATGCATCTTCGTCTTGATCAAAAGCAAACAGTTTTCCATTAGGTCCTAGTCTTCTTAAAATTTCAGCCGAATGTCCTCCACCACCAAATGTCACATCAACATAAACCCCTTCTGGATTAATATTCAACCCATCAATCGATGGGTGAAGCAAAACAGGATTATGATACTCCATTATCTCCATCATTTACATTTCCCATTACATCCTCAGCCAAATCAGCAAAATCTATATCTTGACCATCTATTGATTTTTCATATAAATCTTTATCCCAAATCTCAACAATATTTACTGCTGATGAGAAAACAACATCTTTTGAAATAGCAGCAAAAACTACCAAATCCCTAGGAACCAATAATCGACCTAAAGCATCTATTTCGACCACCTTTACCCCAGCAGTAAATCGACGAATAAAGTCATTATTTTTTTTGACGAATCGATTAAGCTTATTGATTTTTTGCATCATTACGTTCCATTCTTCCATTGGATATAATTCTAGACAGGATTGAAAAACAGAACGCTTCAAAACAAAACCGTTTTGAAGAGAAGTAGCCAATTGCTTTTTTAAAGGTGCGGGCAACAAAACCCTTCCTTTAGCATCAACCTTACATTCATATGTTCCAATAATTGCGTCCAAGAGAAAAATTTAATGATGTTGAGCAAAAATATAAAAAAATTTACCACAATTTACCACAATATCCCACTTTGTTAATAAGTTTTACCACTTTTGATAAAGAACCTTTAATTTTAGGACAGTCAACACATTAGCCTATTTTATTCTTGTTGAGAAGTATACAAAATTAGCATTGAAATTGACTGCGAAAAATTGCTGTTTTCAGCTTCTTTCCATCGAAATAAAAAGACAACATAATTTAGAATTTTCTAAAAAATGTTGTCCTTTATTAAAAAACCTGAAACCATTACTAGAATTGATAATACATTCAATTTTTATTAATTAATAATCTTAAAATCAGTTTAGTACATTCTCTATTTTATAGTAATTTTAAAACATTTAGTCATTAAAGATTAAATTATATTCTAAAAAATGTTTTCAAAAATTCATTTATCCCTATTAAAAACTATCTTTGTCCCAATTGAAAATTTGCAAAAAATCTATGGAAAAATACTTTAAAAAAGAAGGCAGATACAGCTATTATGAAGCTGGCGAAGGAATTCCAATTGTAGTCTTACATGGATTAATGGGTGGGTTAAGCAACTTTGATGGGGTTGCTTCTTATTTTTCAGAAAAAGGATATAAAATAATTATTCCTAATTTACCCATTTATACTCAAAGTATACTAAAAACCAATGTAAAAAGCTTTGCTAAATATGTCAAGGATTTCATCACCTTCAAAGGTTTTGATAGAGTCATTCTTTTAGGAAATTCATTAGGTGGACATATCGCTTTGTATCATACAAAAATGTATCCTGAAAAAGTGGCAGGTTTAGTAATTACGGGAAGTTCAGGTCTATATGAAAGTGCTATGGGAGATAGCTATCCCAAAAGAGGCGATTATGAATACATCAAGAAAAAAGCAGAAGCCGTCTTTTACGACCCAAAAATAGCCACCAAAGAACTCGTTGACGAAGTATATGAATCCGTAAACGATAGAATAAAATTAATCAAAACACTGACCATTGCTAAAAGTGCTATTCGTCACAATATGGCAAAAGATTTGCCGAAAATGCACGTTCAAACCTGCATTATTTGGGGGAAAAACGATATGGTTACCCCACCAAGTGTAGCGGAAGAATTTAACACTCTTCTGCCTAATGCAACACTTTATTGGATTGATAAATGCGGTCATGCTGCCATGATGGAACACCCAGAAGAATTCAATCGCTTGCTTGAAGACTGGCTGACACACACCCATTTGAAAGCGTATTAAATAATAAAAACAAACATGAAAATTAATACTGCTGAATTTATAATTAGCAACTCTGAAGTAGCTAAATGCCCGAAAGATTTTTTGCCTGAATATGCTTTTATTGGCAGGTCAAATGTGGGGAAGTCGTCATTAATTAACATGCTCACCAACCATAAAAATTTAGCTAAAACTTCAGGAAGACCTGGAAAAACACAATTAATTAATCATTTTTTAATAAATAATAATTGGTTTCTTGTCGATTTGCCTGGCTATGGTTATGCTAAAGTATCTAAGAAAACCAAATCCGTTTTTCAGCAATTTATAACTGATTATTTTGAAACAAGAGAGCAATTAGCGTGTGCGTTTGTTTTAATAGATATTCGACACGAGGCTCAAACCATTGACATTGAATTTATGTCGTATATGGGCGAAAGCGAAATTCCTTTCTGCATCATTTTTACTAAGGCAGACAAAATTAGCAAAACAAAAATTGACTCACATATTGCCGCTTACAAAAAACAAATGTTTGCTAATAATTGGGCAGAGATGCCACAATATTTCGTTACCTCAGCTACTGAATCTACCGGAAAAGAAATTGTCTTAAACTATATAGACGAAGTAAATCAAGAAGTCTTTAAAAACAATAGTCAA
>JANMZS010000010.1:0-4781 GCA_031383535.1 Flavobacterium sp. | reverse complement strand
TTTTTATGATTTCAGCATAGCGATGCTCTGGGGGTAATAATAGTTCTGACATCTATAATTAAAAATTGATAATTAAAAATTGACAATTCATGAATTTCAATTAAATAGTATTATTTTGTTTTTTATAATTATCAATTATTCATTATAGATGTCAGAACTATTATTACCCCCAGAGCATCGCTATGCTGAGATTATAAAAACCCGCCACAATGAAGATGGAAGTGAACTTTCTATTCTAAATTTAGGCCCTACACATCCTGCAACGCATGGGATTTTTCAAAACATCTTATTAATGGATGGCGAAAAAATTCTTGAAGCAGAACCAACCATCGGATATATTCATAGAGCTTTTGAAAAGATTGCCGAAAACCGACCTTTTTACCAAATCACTCCATTAACCGACCGTATGAACTATTGCTCATCCCCTATCAACAATATGGGTTGGTGGTTGACTTTAGAAAAATTATTGGATATTGAAGTTCCTAAAAGAGTGCAATATTTAAGAGTAATCGTAATGGAACTAGCTCGTATTACCGATCATATTATTTGCAATTCGATTCTTGGTGTCGATACTGGAGCCTATACTGGTTTCTTGTATGTGTTTCAATTTAGAGAAAAGGTATACGAAATCTACGAAGAAATTTGTGGTGCTCGTTTAACTACCAATATGGGAAGAATAGGTGGTTTTGAAAGAGATTGGTCACCAAAAGCTTTTGAGTTATTGGATGTGTTTTTAAAAGACTTCCCAGTAGCTTGGAAAGAATTTGAAAACTTGTTTGAAAGAAACCGGATTTTTATTGACAGAACGGTAAACGTTGGGCCAATTTCTGCCGAAATGGCAATGGCTTACGGATTTACGGGTCCAAATTTGCGTGCTGCTGGTGTTGATTATGATGTTCGTGTGGCACATCCCTACTCCTCTTATGAAGATTTTGATTTTATAATTCCTGTGGGAAAATCAGGTGATACTTATGACCGTTTTTGTGTTCGTAATGCCGAAGTTTGGGAAAGTTTGAGCATCATTCGTCAAGCATTAGACAAAATGCCGGAAGGAAATGTTTTTCATGCTGATGTTCCTGAATATTATTTGCCTCCAAAAGAAGATGTGTATCACGATATGGAATCTTTGATTTACCATTTCAAGATTGTAATGGGTGAAATCCCTGTTCCAGTTGCCGAAATATATCACGCTGTTGAAGGAGGAAATGGAGAATTAGGTTTTTACTTGGTTACCGACGGAAGTCGAACTCCTTATAGACTACACTTCCGAAGACCTTGCTTTATTTATTACCAAGCCTATCCGGAAATGATAAAAGGTGCAATGCTATCGGATGCAATTGTTATTTTATCAAGTTTAAATGTTATTGCAGGTGAGCTTGATGCGTAGCCCCCTAGCTCCCAAACGGGGAATACTAAAAAGAGTAAAAAGGAATGAATTTATATTTTCAAATAATTAATTTATAACTCGGCTCCCTCCCTTTCGGGGAGGGCTGGGGTGGGGCTTATGGAAAGAACACATTACAAACAAGAAATAAATATAACTGAAACATTGATGAACCGCATCAATGAATTGATCAGTCATTATCCCGCAGATAAAAGAAAATCGGCATTATTGCCTGTTTTACACGAAGTTCAAGACGTACACGACAATTGGTTGAGTTTTGAATTAATGGACAAAGTAGCCGAAATTTTGCTTATAAAACCCATCGAAGTTTATGAAGTAGTTTCTTTTTATTCGATGTTCAACCAAAAACCAATTGGGAAATACATGTTCGAATTTTGCAGAACTTCCCCTTGTTGCTTGAACGGCGTAGAAGATTTGATGGATTATACCTGTGAAAAGTTGGGTGTGAAAATTGGAGAAACTACTGCTGATGGACTTTTTGAAGTTAGAGGGGTTGAATGTTTAGGTGCTTGTGGTTATGCACCGATGATGCAGCTGGGTGATTTTTATAAAGAATATTTGACCAAAGAAAAAGTTGATCAGATCATTGCTGATTGTAGAGATAACAAAATTATGTTACACGATAAATAAAAATGGAATTATCAGACTTTCAAATAAGCCAAATCAAGACTTTTTTTTCAGATAAACCTGTTAAAAAAGTGTTTTTATTTGGCTCTTATGCAAGAGGCGAAGCAGATGAAAATAGCGATGTCGATTTGTTGATTGATTGGGATTATTCCAAAATAATAGGTTTTGATTATGTTATGTGGTGGGAAGAAATAAAAGAAATATTGCATAAAGATGTAGATTTTGTTTCAGTAAAATATGTTTCCCCTTTAATAGAAAGTTATGTAAACAATGATAAAATATTGATTTATGAAGCATAATTTAACGGATAAAAACAGGATTGAACATATTATAGAAGCAATTTCAAATCTTGAAAATTTTCTTAAAAATGTTAGTTTTGAAGAATTTTCAAACAACAAAGAAAAGATTCTTGCAGTTGAACGTTCATTAGAAATTATCGGCGAAGCATCAAATCATATTTCAGAAAAAATTATTTTTAATCCAGAAATTTCAACGCCTTGGCGACAAATAATAAACACTAGAAATATAATTGCTCACGAATATTTTAGAGTTGATATTGAAATAGTTTATAAAATTGCAACAAACAATATTATTCCTTTAAAAAAAGATATTCAAACGATATTAAAAGATTTAGACCAATATTTAAAATAAATATGTCACAAAAAATATTATTAGACAAAGTAAATATTCCAGGAATTAAAACCTATGAAGTCTATCGCAAAAATGGTGGATACACTTCTGTAGAAAAGGCCTTGAAAACATTGACCCCAGACGAAATAGTTGAAGAAGTGAAAACTTCGGGATTGCGTGGTCGTGGTGGCGCAGGATTTCCAGCGGGAATGAAATGGAGTTTTATTGACAAAAAATCAGGGAAACCAAGACATTTAGTTTGCAACGCCGACGAATCAGAACCAGGAACATTCAAAGACCGCTATTTGATGGAATTTATTCCGCATTTATTAATTGAAGGAATGATTACTTCGAGTTTTGCCTTAGGGGCTAATCTATCTTACATTTATATTCGTGGCGAATATATGTGGGTGTACAAAATTTTAGAAAAAGCCATTGCCGAAGCAAAAGCTGCAGGTTGGTTAGGAAAAAATATATTAGGGACAGGATTCGATTTAGAACTATATGTTCAAATTGGTGCAGGAGCTTACATCTGCGGAGAAGAAACAGCATTGTTAGAATCTCTTGAAGGGAAACGTGGAAATCCAAGAATCAAACCACCATTTCCAGCAGTTTCTGGACTTTGGGCAAATCCTACTGTGGTAAATAATGTAGAAACTATTGCGGCTGTGCCTTGGATTGTCAATAATTCTGGTGCCGATTATGCTAAAATTGGTGTTGGTCGCTCTACTGGAACCAAATTAATTTCAGCTTCAGGACACATCAAAAATCCTGGCGTTTATGAAATAGAAATGGGTTTGAGCGTATACGAATTCATGAATTCAGATGAATATTTAGGAGGTATGAGTTCTGAAAGACCATTAAAGGCTTTTGTACCCGGAGGATCTTCGGTACCCATTTTACCAGCTCATTTGATTTATAAAACTGCCAATGGCGATGATCGTTTGATGACTTACGAAAGTTTGAGCGATGGTGGTTTTGCAACCGGTTCGATGTTGGGTTCAGGAGGATTTATCGTTTATAATGATACTTCTTGCATCGTAAGAAACACTTGGAATTTCTCTCGTTTTTACCACCACGAAAGTTGCGGACAATGTTCGCCTTGCCGTGAAGGAACAGGCTGGATGGAAAAGGTATTGAACAGAATTGAAAACGGCTTGGGTCGTGAAGAAGATATTGATTTGCTTTTGAGCATTCAAAGTAAAATAGAAGGAAACACGATTTGCCCTTTGGGTGACGCAGCAGCTTGGCCAGTGGCATCAGCGATTCGTCACTTTAGAGATGAATTTGAATATCATATTCGTTTCCCAGAAAAAATAAAAAATAGAGCCCATTTTGTGAATGAGCCTTTTGAGAGTGTGAAGCATTTGGTTTCTAAAGTAACAGTATAATTTAAAAGTCAGAAGTTGGAAGTTAGAAGTTAGAAGTGGATAACACTTACACTTTTAAACTTTTAAACTTTTAAACAAAATATAAAATGAAAGTAACCATAGACGGTCAAGCAATTGAGGTAGCACCAGGAACAACCATCCTGCAAGCAGCTAGAATGATTGGTGGAGAAGTAGTTCCGCCAGCCATGTGTTACCATTCTAAACTAAAAGGAAGCGGTGGAAAATGCCGTTGTTGTTTGGTGGAGGTAGCCAAAGGAAGTGAAGCCGACCCAAGACCCATGCCAAAATTAATGGCATCCTGCGTAACGGGTTGTCAGGAGGGAATGGAAGTCAATAGCAAATCTTCGCCGAGAGTTCAAGAAGCTAGAAAATCGGTAACAGAATTTCTGTTGATTAACCATCCGTTGGATTGTCCGGTTTGTGATCAAGCAGGAGAATGTGATTTGCAGAATTTAAGCTTCGAACACGGAAAATCAGAAAGTCGTTTTATTGAAGAAAAAAGAACTTTCGAGCCAGAAGATATTGGTCCGAATATTCAATTACACATGAATCGTTGCATACTTTGCTATCGTTGTGTGATGGTTGCAGACCAATTGACAGACAACAGAGTACACGGCGTAATGGACAGAGGCGATCATTCGAATATTTCAACTTGTATTTCGAAAGCGATTGATAATGAATTTTCAGGAAATATGATTGATGTTTGCCCTGTAGGTGCGTTAACAGAC
>JANMZS010000230.1:0-31881 GCA_031383535.1 Flavobacterium sp. | reverse complement strand
CTTTACTTTTTAAGCTTATTTTTAAACCAAAATAACCAATAGTTCCCGCTACTAAAGAGGAAAGTATAATTACAAATTTTGTGTTATTGATAATGGTTGCGTCTTCAAAAGTAAAGTGTAAACATTTAATTTAACAACAATTTTTAGTACATATCAACGTTTTTAGAACTAGCACAAATAAACTTTCTCGAGGCAAAGCCAGGAATTATTTGCATAACACTAATTCCTCCAATTTTTACAATCCTAAAATCTGTGAAAATCTGTGAAATCCGTGTAAAAAGAAACGAAGCAAAGCTTCGATAAATTAAATCTAAACAGATTAATCCATTACCAATGAGTTTTGACAATTCTTCAGACCAAAAAAAATCATTATTGATTTCCACTTTATTATATGGAACACTATTATTGATTTTATTTTTTATCCGATTTTGGCCTCCTGCAAACCTACAAGAATTAACTGGTGGTGGCGGTGGTGGCGGCGTTAGCATCAATTTTGGAGACAGTGATTTAGGTTCAGGAGCCAACTATAAAAGTGAGGTTTTAGAGGTTCAAAATAAAGCCAAACAAACCCCATCAAAAAACATCCCCGAAGAAGCTATTTTATCCCAAGAAAATACTACCGACGAAAGTGTTGTGATTCCTCAAAAAGAAAAACCACTTAAACCAAAACCTATTTTAAAAGAAGAACCTAAACCTGTTGTGGTGGCTAAACCAAAGGTTTCTAACAATACGAATGATGCCCTTTCTAGTATTTTAAAAGGCTCTAACAAAGGCGGCGATGGCGATGATAAAACAGCAGGTAATAAAGGGAAATCTAACGGAAGTTTAAGTTCTAACGGCTATTATGGCACTGGAGGTTCAGGTGGTGGTACTGGAGGAGGAACTGGAACAGGAAACGGTATTGGAACAGGCAGTGGCTATGGTTCTGGTAATGGCGGAGGATCAGGAAATGTATCTGGGTATTCTTTAGGAAACAGAAAAGCAATCTCTAAACCTGCACCAAAATACACTTGTAATGAACAAGGAAAAGTAGTGGTTGAAGTATCAGTAGATCAAAACGGAAAAACCATAAGTGTTATCGCTGGAGTAAAAGGATCCACCAACACCGCCAAATGTTTGCTTGAACAGGCAACAATTGCCGCTATGAATACAAGATGGGAAGCTAGTAGCGATGCACCCGAAAAACAAGTAGGCAAGATTATTTATAATTTCAATTTGAATTAAGAATGACGAATAAAAAAAATATTGTAATTGGGCTTTTTGCTATACTAATAATGAGTTCTATAAATGCACAAGATAAATCTTATTTAGACAAAAAAAAACCTACTGAAGATCGTATCGATTTGCTCCTTAAGCAAATGACTATTGAAGAAAAAGTGGGGCAAATGAACCAATACAATGGTTTTTGGGAAGTGACAGGCCCCGCACCAAAAGGAGGCAATGCCGAACAAAAATACATCCATTTACGTAATGGTTGGGTAGGTTCTATGCTTTCGGTTAGTGGAGTTAAAAAAGTAAGAGCTGTTCAAAAAATTGCTGTTGAAGAAACCCGACTCGGCATCCCATTAATTATAGGTTTAGATGTTATTCATGGCTTTAAAACTTTAAGTCCAATACCACTAGCAGAAGCCGCAAGTTGGGATTTGGAAGCTATTAAAAAATCAGCACAAATAGCCGCAGACGAAGCCTCGTCGGCAGGAATAAATTGGACGTTTGGTCCTAATGTAGATATTGTAAATGATGCTCGTTGGGGGCGTGTGATGGAAGGTGCTGGCGAAGATCCTTATTTAGGAAGCAAAATTGCAACAGCAAGAATTACAGGATTTCAAGGCGATACAAAATCCGATTTATCGAAAACAAATACTATTGCGGCCTGTGCCAAACATTTTGCAGCTTATGGTTTTGTAGAGGCTGGTAGAGAATACAACACGGTAGATTTAAGTCTTTCTAAATTATATAATAGTGTTTTACCTCCCTTTAAAGCTGCTACCGATGCTGGGGTCAGGACTTTTATGAATGCTTTTAACCTCCTAAATGGAATTCCAGCAACTGGAAATAGCTTTTTGCAAAGAGATATTCTAAAAGGAAAATGGAAATTTGACGGTTTTGTAGTATCTGATTGGGGTTCGGTTCGCGAGATGATGCAACACGGCTATGCCAAAGACAGTAAAGATGCCACCCAAAAGGCAGTAATTGCAGGTTCTGATATGGATATGGAATCTTATTTTTATGTCGCCGAATTAGCCAATTTAGTAAAATCTGGAAAAATAAAAGAAGCCTTGGTTGATGATGCGGTTCGTAGAATTTTGCGTGTAAAATTCGATTTAGGACTCTTTGATGATCCGTATAGATATTGCGATGAAAAGCGTGAAAAAGCAACTATCAATAGCAAAGCCAATAATGACGGCATTTTAGATATGGCAAAAAAATCGATTGTGCTTTTGAAAAACGCTCCCTCTCCTTCGGGGAGGGCTGGGGAGGGGATATTACCCCTAAAAAAATCAGGTCAAAAAATAGCTTTAATAGGTGCTTTGGCAAATGATAAAAATAGCCCGTTGGGAAGCTGGAGAGTGGCATCGGATGATAATACCGCCATATCCGTTTTAGAAGGGATGCAAAAATACAAAGACAACCTTTTAACTTTCGAAAAAGGAACTGATGTAACTATTGGAAAAACTTCGTTTGTAGAGGAATTAGTTTTTAATACTACCGATACCAGCGGATTTGAAGCGGCCAAAAAAGCGGCAGCCATTGCCGATGTTGTGGTCATGGTTTTAGGAGAACATGGTTTTCAATCGGGTGAGGCACGCTCTAGAACCAATCTGGATTTGCCAGGCAATCAACAAGAATTACTAGAAACAATCTACAAAGTAAATCCCAATATTGTTTTAGTTTTAAATAACGGTAGACCCTTAGCCATTCCTTGGGCAGCCGAAAAAATCCCAGCAATAGTTGAAGCCTGGCAATTAGGTACACAAACCGGAAACGCAGTGGCTCAAGTGCTTTATGGTGATTATAACCCAAGTGGAAAACTACCTATGTCTTTTCCGAGAAGCGTAGGGCAATGTCCTATTTATTATAATCATTATAGTAGCGGAAGACCAGTCAATAGTGAAAAAAATGTGTTTTGGTCACACTATATGGATGTGGAAAAAACACCGCAATTTCCATTCGGGTATGGACTAAGTTATACTACATTTGAGTATAAAAACCTTACAATAGACAAAGCTATTTTTGCAAAAGGAGAACCCATAACGATTTCTGTAGAAGTAAGCAATACGGGAAATTATGACGGAAAAGAAGTAGTACAATTGTACCTTCAGGATGTGGCTGCAAGTTTGGCTCGACCAGTAAAAGAACTGAAAGGTTTTGAATTAGTTGACTTAAAAAAAGGAGAAACGAAAACCATCAGCTTTACTTTAACCGACAAGGAATTGGGTTTCTTTGACAATGAGGGGAATTATCTAGTTGAATCGGGAACTTTTAAAATCAGGGTTGGAGGAAGTTCGGATAAAGGCTTGGAGAGTCAATTTGAGTTGGAATAAGTAACTCACATCAACAACGTTGTTATAATACCATTTAATCTTTGAAAACGCTATTATGGTATATTTTATTGAATTTAATTGTCTCTAGATTTAGCTGAATGACAAAATTGAGATTAAGTTTCCTTTAACTTAATAACATTGACCTAAAGTCAACGTCAATTGATACAATGCTGTTACAGTAAATTCAAATGTCAAATGGTATAAAACAAAATACCTCGATATTTCGAGGCATTTAGTATTTATTTTTATTCATTCATTACTTCGGGCTCGTAGCAATCACAAATTTCAGATTGTTTTTCACCCCTATTTGCAGCACATCCACTAAATCTTGCACTTGCAAATTAAAAGGAATTCTAACAATAACCGTTTGATCCTTTTCGGCATTCATTTTTGACATCAACGTTGTTTCCAATTCTTCGAAAGCAACCGCTTGTTTGTCGATGTAGAATTTCTTGTCCTCGGTTACAGATAAACTGATGTATTGTTTGTTGGTTTTTTCGTTAGACTTCGCTTTTGGCAAAGTCATCTTGATAACATTAGGATTCGCTAATGTTGATATAATCAAGAAAAACAACAACAAGAAAAACATAATGTCACTCAATGATGAAGTTGCCACTTCGGCATGAAACCTTCTTTTTCGTTTTATTGACATCGCCCTAAGATTTTTGGATAATATTGACAAATTCGAGTATTTGCTTTTGAATTTTCAAAGCAAAATTATCAACCTTTCCGTTCAATAAATGATATCCACTATAAGCAAAAATTCCTACAATTAATCCTGAACCACTACTAATCATTTTTTCGTATAATCCGCCAGAAATATTACCAATACTGATATTCTCGGTAACTGAAATGCTATAAAATATTTTAATAACTCCAGAAATAGTTCCAATAAAACCTAATGTTGGCGCAATACCCGCAATGAGTCCTAAATGACCTAAATGTTTTTCCATTTCGCCAATTTCGATATCGGCAGCGCGATCCATATTCGATTCGATTTCAGTAATAGGTCTGCCAATAACTTGGATTCCTTCTTTAATGATATTACCCGATGCGGACTGGCTTCTTTCAGCGATTGAGCGTGCCAAATCCAAATTTCCTGAATTCAGATGATCTCGTACATCACGCATCAAAAGGGTGTCGATTTTTGAAACTTTACTGATGTATAAATACCGTTCTATGATGACATAAAAAGTATAAAACAATAATATAGAAATTGGAATTAAAAAAAAACCACCTTTCAAAATAAATTCTAAAACGGAAATTTCGGTTTGAGGAACAATATTTTCGATAACTGCATTAGATGCCGCACTGGCAATAGTATCAGCTTGTAATTGTATTAAACTAAACATATATTATTATTTTACACATTAATTCTAAAAATTATTTCAATTTTGCAATCAAAGATACTTTTCGATCTACTATTAAACTAAAAAAATCGAAAAATATTTTAAATCTTTAGTTTTTTATTATAACAATGAACTATCAAGAAACAACAAATTGGATGTTTAATCAATTGCCTATGTACCAATTACAGGGGGCATCGGCTTATAAAAAAGATTTAACTAATGCCTATTTATTGGCAAATCACCTTGATAATCCGCAACAAAAACTGAAATGTATTCACGTAGCAGGAACTAACGGAAAAGGGTCTACTTCCCACATGTTGGCTTCCATACTTCAAGAAGCTGGTTATCGTGTAGGTTTGTACACTTCGCCCCATTTGAAAAATTTTAGAGAGCGCATCAAAATTAATGGTGAAATGATTTCGGAAGAATATGTTTGTCATTTCATTACTAGAAACAAATCTTTTTTTGAAGAAAACGACATGAGTTTTTTTGAAATGACAGTAGGTTTAGCTTTCGAATATTTTGACAAGCAAAAGGTGGACATTGCTATAATTGAAGTGGGAATGGGGGGGAGATTGGATGCGACCAACATCATTACACCACTAGTTTCTGTTATTACAAATATTGGGCTAGATCATACTCAATTTCTAGGCAACACGCTAGAAGCCATCGCTGGAGAAAAAGCTGGAATTATAAAACCCAAAATCCCTGTAATTATAGGGGAATACACCCCCGAAACAAAACCTGTATTCTTGGCAAAAGCCAAGGAAAATCATTCAGAAATTTATTTTGCATCCGATTTGATTCAAGCAACTTTCGATTCAGATTTAGTGGGCGAATATCAAGTTCACAATAAAAAAACGGTGATTCAAACTATTACTATTTTAAACACTCAATCTGTATTCAAAATACCTACATCAGACATAAAAATGGGTTTCTTGAATGTCGTAAAAAACACTGGACTCGAAGGAAGATGGCAGCAATTGGGAGAATTTCCGAAAGTTATCTGTGACACGGCACATAACAAAAACGGTTTGGAAATAGTGATGAAACAAATTCAGAAAGAAAAATTTGATACTTTGCATATCGTTTTGGGGGTTGTAAACGACAAAGATTTAGACGAAATATTACCCTTATTCCCAACTGAAGCGATTTATTATTTTTGTAAACCCAATATCCCACGTGGGTTAGCAACTACAGTTTTACAAGAAGAATCTCGAAAACACCATCTTTTAGGTAATGCATACCGCTCTGTTACAGATGCTTATCAAAAATCTAAGGAAAAAGCTACAAAAAAAGATTTTATTTTTATTGGCGGAAGCACCTTTGTAGTGGCCGAATTGCCTTTGGGTAAAGGAATTTTCTAAAAGCCTGTTATTTTATTATAAACAAACTTCTATTTTTTGTAATATTTTGATTAATAATACATTAACTTTAGATTCTATTTTTTATAAATTAACCCTTTAACATCAAATTTTATGAAAACAAACAAAATTTTAGTGTTAGGAATGGTGTTTTTTACATTTCTATTGAGTTGTATGGGCGTCCGTGCCCAAGAAGATCCGAAGCCTGTATTTATTACAGTTACCACTACGCATCGAAATCTAGATGCTTCTGACCGAAAAGATTGGCAAAAAACCGAACAAGAATATTTCGATAAGGTTACGAGCAAGAATGATTTGATTATTGGCACTGAAATCCTAACTCATTTTTATACTGCCAATAGCTCAGAAGTTTTACTTATTTCTGTTTATAAAACATGGGAAGACATTGAAAAATCAGCTGCTATTTCAGAGGAATTAATAAAAAAAGCTTGGCCAGACGAGAAAGTAAGAAAAGTATTTTTTGACAAAAAAAGTAGCTTTTATACAACTATGCATTCAGATGAAATTTACACTTCACAACCTATGTTTGGTAGAAAAGAATTAAAAACCGACTCAAAAGAGCCTATGATTGTCTATGTTCGCAAATCACAATTGTCGTTGAACGGTCAAGGAAAAGGGCTTAAGGAATACAATGAGAAAGTAACATTAAAGAATCCCTATATCAAAGCCTATTACCCACACCGTCACGCTTGGGGAGCGGACAGTCGAGAATTTGTTGAAGCTTTTTTATATGAATCGTTTTCAGATTTAGATAAATCAAGTGACAAAGACGATGAATTAGTAAAAGCGGCTTGGCCAAAAGAAGCGGATAGAAAAGCCTTTTTTGATGAAATGAATAAAGCTTATACAGGTCTTCACGGTGATTACATCTATAGAAATGAACCTACAATGAGAAAATAAGGACCAAAAAAGCAAACAAACTCCCTTTCGAGCTTTGAAACGGAGTTTGTTTTTTCTTAATAATTTAATTCACAACGAAATACACAAGCTTTATAAAAATACAGAAATTTAAATAAAAATGTTTTGAATAAGTAAAAAATCAACCTATATTTGCACCCATAATTAGGGCGATTAGCTCAGCTGGTTCAGAGCACCTCGTTTACACCGAGGGGGTCGGGGGTTCGAACCCCTCATCGCCCACAAATAAACTCCATTAGAAATAATGGAGTTTTTTGTTTTAAATAAAAATTGAAATTTATACGATTTTAGTCTATCAGGACTTAATGGTTTAAATGTTTTGACTTTTCGCACAAAACCCATTAGAGCCAATAATTTGAAACAGAAATTATACCGATTAGTAATAAGTGTTCTTCGGGTATTTGTGTGAATAATTACAATTGGTATTAATTGTCAGCAGGTTCGTTTTTTAATTTTTTTTTACTCAAAAGTAAAGTAGCAGACAAAACGTTTTTTAAACCCTCTTTATCTTTACATTATCAAACAGAAACTAAAAAAAAATCATGAAAAATTTATCAATTTTCTTATTTGTTGCCTTTTTATCGGTAGCAAGCTTTGCTCAAACAGCTACAAAAAGAACATCAGAATTCAATCTAGAAAAAAAAGTAGCCATCCAAGGGTATGATCCAGTAGCTTATTTTACGCAAAAAAAAGCCGTTAAGGGAAAATCTTCAGTTTCTGCAACCAATGAAGGCGTGGTGTATTACTTTTCTTCACAAGCCAATAAAGAGGCTTTTGCAAAGAATCCAGCAGTTTACGAGCCACAATATGGTGGATGGTGTGCTTATGCTATGGGAAGTTCTGCCGAAAAAGTAGAAATTGACCCAGATACATTTAAAATTATAGATGGAAAACTATATTTGTATTACAACGCTTATTTTAATAACACTTTAAAAAGTTGGAACAAAGACGAAGTCAATTTGAAGAAAAAAGCGGACGCAAACTGGAAAAAATTTATCAACTAACTAAAACCATAAAACCATGAAAAACCCTATTTTTATTTGGATTGTTAAAGGTATAGCAGTTATAATCCTAGTTCAAACTTTATTTTTTAAATTTACCGGAGCCGAAGAAAGTATTTATATTTTTCAAACATTGGGAGTAGAGCCTTTGGGGCGAATTGGTTCAGGAATTGTCGAATTGATTGCCTCAATTTTGATTTTAATTCCAAGAACAACACTGTTAGGTGCGATTTTAGCCTCAGGAACTATGGCAGGTGCAATTTTTTCTCATATCTTTGTTTTGGGAATTGAAGTGAAAGAGGATGGAGGGACCTTATTTACATTGGCTATAATTACATTAATCTGTTGTTTGATTTTGGTTTATAATCAAAAAAATAAAATTCCAGATTTATTGCGTTTGAAACTTTAACATCTAAATTTCGTTACAAATCGTAAATAAAATACAAACAAAAAACGACATAATTTATGCTTATTCCTGCTATTCAAAAGACGCTCCATGAATTGTCTAATTTGGTATCGAAACTTTCTGACGATGAGTATTGTCTTCCTTGTTATGACTTGAGCAACGCTACCATCGGAGAACATACACGCCATATTATTGAAATGTTTCAATGTTTAGAAAACCAGTATGAAAATGGGGTTGTTAATTATGATAATCGAAAGAGAGATTATTTGATTCAAACCAATACGGCTTTCGCCAAAGAATCTATTGAAATTATTTTAAATCAAATTGATAGACCCAATAAAAAGCTACAATTACAACAAATTGTTGATGGAGAAGAGCTTTTGATAGAAAGCAATTACCATCGAGAATTGTTGTATAATCTAGAACACTGTATTCATCATCAAGCCTTGATAAAAGTAGCCATTATTCAATCAGCAACCGTTGAAATTGATGAGAATTTTGGCGTAGCTCGTTCCACTATCGAATACAGAAAACAATGTGCACAGTAAGTTTTGTTAATGCCAATGGCAAAATAATTATCACATCCAATCGAGATGAAAAAGTCATTAGACCTAAGGCTATTGAACCCAAAAATTACCTAATCAATAACAAAAAGATAATCTACCCTAAAGATCCAAAAGCGGGTGGTACTTGGTTTGCTGTTGATGAATACGCTAATGTACTGGTTTTGCTGAATGGTGCCGATGAAAAACATACCGTTACAGGTGATTATGGAAAAAGTAGAGGTTTAATTACTTTAGAAATTATTGGAAGTTCTTCGCCATTTGAAAGATGGAAAACCATAGACTTGAACACTATTGAGCCTTTCACTTTAGTACTTTTAGAAAATCATCATTTGTATCAATTGCGATGGAATGGAGAGCAAAAACACACTTTAAAATTAGACTCAAAACAAAACCATATTTGGTCTTCATCAACCTTATACCCAGCAGCAATTAGAGAAAAAAGAGCTAGTTGGTTTACAACATTTTTAGACACACAACCAGAGGTTAATGCTAATGAATTATTTGATTTCCATCGCTATACCGAAGAAAAAAATCAAGAGCATGGTTTAGTGATTAATCGAGATGATCTAATGAAAACCTTGAGTATTACACAAACAGTGATTGATCAAAATAAAGTGGAATTATTTCATCATGATTTGATAAATAAACACGATTTTAGCAATTCGTTTATTGTAATTTAAATCAGATTCATTGAAACTATTTTTTCACAAACTTTTCCATTGGGAATACTGGCCTTTTCAAATTGTGTATATTCCAATTTATTTTTTATGGGCTTTTTACGCCTTGAAAGCCAGAACCATTTTCTTTTTTAATGCGTCTAACCCCAGGATGAAAAATGGTGGTTTTATTATGGATAGCAAAATTGAAATCTATGATTTAATTCCTCAAAAATATTATCCTAAAACCCAATTTGTTCCAGAGAAAACCCCTTTTGAAAGGGTTATAAAAACCCTTGAAACCTCAAAAATAAAAACCCCATTTATAGTAAAACCCGATATTGGTTTACGGGGTTCTGCCGTAAAAAAGATACATTCGTTAGTTGAATTAGAGTCCTATCATAACAAAGCCAATTTTGATTATTTACTACAAGATTTAATTCCGTTTGAAAATGAAGTAGGCATATTTTATGTCCGTTTTCCTCACGAAAATCAGGGTAGAATTACTGGAATCGTTGCAAAAGAATTTCTTATTGTAGATGGTAATGGGTTTTCTACTATTGAAGAATTGTTGAAAACGAATCCGAGATACGAATTACAATTAACAGCCTTAAAAAAGGAATATGGTAACCAATTACTCGACATTTTAGTCATAGGAGAGAAACGAAATTTGGTTCCGTATGGCAATCATGCTCGTGGTGCCAAATTCTTAGATTATAGTTATTTAATTTCTCCCGAATTGACCAAAGTTATTAACGAAATGTGTCTTCAAATTCCAGAGTTTTATTTTGGACGAATGGACATTATGTACAACAACTGGGCGGAATTAGAAGAAGGTAAAAACTTTTCGATAGTCGAGCTAAATGGTGCAGCTAGTGAGCCAACCCATATTTATGATCCAAAATATTCCCTGTTTTTTGCTTGGAGAGAACTGGCAAGGCATATTACATATATGTATAAAATTAGTGTTGCCAATCATCAACGTGGATTTCCGTATCTTTCGCACAAAGTGGGTATGGAACAATACCGATTGCATTTGGAACAAAGTAATAAAATCGTGAATTTTTAAATAGCCACGAATTCACGAATTTTTTACAAAAATGCACTTGAATTAAATTCGTGAATTCGTGGCAAATAAATACTAGTAGTGATAAACCTCAAAAACATATTCGTTGGATTTTTGGTCAGTTTCATCGGTTCTATACCTTTGGGTTATTTGAACGTTGTGGGTTTTGAAATCTATTCTCAGCAAGGACTAAAAGCCACATTTTTTTACTTATTAGGTGTAATTTTTATCGAATTTTTCGTGATTTACTTTACGCTTATTTTTGCCCAAAAATTGGCAGAGAATAAAAAACTAACCCAATATATCGAAGGATTTTCGGTAGTGTTTATGTTTGTTTTGGCTTATGTTTTCTACGCTAGTGCAACGTCAGAAACAAATTATGTCGCCACAATTAGGTACTCGCCATTTGTTTTAGGAATTGTATTGAGTAGTTTAAATTTTATTCAAATTCCGTTTTGGACAAGTTGGAACCTATATCTTTTGAACGGAAACTACATCGAAGTTTCAAAGTCAAGAAAATATTTTTATGTTTTTGGAACCGTTGCAGGAACATTTTGTGGCATGTTGGTTTTAATTGTATCCTTAAATTTCTTTACTAATCAAACTGATTTTCTAGCAAAACATTTAATGAAAGTCATCATTCCGTTAGTCTTTGTAGGATTGGGGGTTTTTCAAGGATTTAAATTTTGCAAGAAATATATTTTCTAAAACGAATAATTAATATTCAATGTCAAGCCTGAACTCTCAGGAACAAATCTACAAACCCCACCAATACAAACCAATCCACCGCGTTGTCGACCATAACTCAGTTGAACACGAGTGGCATTTTTAGCATAAGTAGTACCAAAGCTGTAATAATTTATTTTTTTGGAGGCATCAGTATTCCCATAATTGTAGAGATTGTTATTAAAAACAGACCAATTGCTGTTCAAATTATATTCAATCAATCCCGCTACCCAATTTTTAAAACTAGCATCTGCCCATTGATGTTGGAGTTCTACCTTTAATGTTTTGCTGCCCGAAAAGTTATATAGATTATCCCAAACCAGGGTATTACTATTTATTTCACCAAAGGACTCTTCAACATATTTTGCGTTGTAATATTGCTGTAAGTAGCTAAAGATTGAAGTCCATTTTTTAGAAACATTTTTTCTGATTTCGACACTATAATCGGTGTAGAATTTTTGTCCAAAACCAAAAAAGTCAGCTTCGTATTTTCTCAAATTTTCATCATAACTCCCTTTTAGTCCATACCAAGCCGAGGAGTTTAAAGCGACATTTAAGCCATTTTTTCCACCTAAAGCACTTCCTTTCTTGAAATTGTAAAATAGATCAAGCTGACCGCCTATTTCGCCTGCTTTGTTACCATCGGGTTCAAATCGAATGTTGGGTTGTGATTGATACACATAAATATTGGTTAGACTGTAATCAAATTGTTTGGTAATCGAAGGAATGTAGTTGAGTAAACCCTCATTGAAACTGTTTCGCGATTGGGTTCTTTTGGAATAAAACCCAAAATTTTCGGTTCGTCTTAGGTTTGCATTGACACCAAATCCTTTTTTGGCATAGCCTAAATTCAATAATAGTGCATCGCCATCAAAAAGATAATTGGGATTTACATTTTCAAATTCGACCAAAGCATCTTTTGACTTAAAAACATATTCTACATCAAACGCAAAACCCTTACGCTTAAAGAAACCTCGACTTGAAATTAAATAGACATCCGAAGGAACATCAATTTCGGTTTCATGCTTGTTGACATAACTAAAACCAGCTCCAAAATTAGACGATTTACTCTTGAAGAGGGTAGAAAGTTTCCAATCGGTATTGAACCCAAAAATAGTACTTTCGGATAAATCGAATGCAAAGCCATTTCGTTGTTTGCCATACAAAGTGGTTAATTCTAATGCTTTCCAAGGTTTGTATTTTATTTTTCCACCCACCAATGAATTTTCAATTCCAAGGGGTTTATCTTCCCATGTTCTGAACACTAATCCATTCCCAAATTTTTCATAAAAATGACCCAAAGTAATGTCTAAAGTATTTTTAGAATTAGAATAATTCAAATAATAGCTGCCTGGTTTTGTGCCTTCAAATTTGGGATTATAATTGAGCAAGGCTTTCGATTCATAACTCTCTATTTGAATTCCAGTAGTGAAATTTTTGTATCTATAATCTAGTTTGAAATAGCTATTGGCACGAAGTCTATTGTCGGTTTCTGTAGGTTCTAGTTTGATTTTGCTGTCATCGGTGTACCAAGCTCCATAAGATTCAAAACTTCCTGAAAGTTGAGCATGACTATTTTGAAACACTAAAAACAAACAAAAAGCGCAAATTATTTTTCTCATTTTGCTATTGATTTTCGGCTATTATTTTTTCGATTTTTAATTCATCACCTTTCACAAAACCTGTTTTTTTGAATATGATTTTCCCGTTTTTAACCACTAGTAGATACGGAATAGAATTGATGTTTAATTTTCGTTTAAGATCTTGATTGGTATCTAATAATACATTGAAAGTCCAGCCTTTTCCTGCTAGTAAAGAAGGTATTTTTTTTGCCGTTCTATCATCATCAACGGCTATAGCATACATATCAAACGTATATTTTTCTTTCCAAGTTTCAAAAGTTTCATTTATGGTAGATAGTTCGGTTAGGCAAGGAATGCACCATGTTGCCCAAAAAGTAACCACAATAGGCTTGTTGGTTTCTTGAGCAATAATTTGCGAGGAAACCGTTTCGCCATCTATCGTTTCCAAATCCGAAACCGGAATTTCTTGACCGTAATTTTTGGCCGCTAACAACATTAAAATAACTACTATTTTTTTCATAATAATTTACGTTTTACTATCACCAAAAGTAATTTATAATTTTATTGCTATTTGTCAGCTAGTTTACATTTAATGTTGAAAAGGTGTTGTAAATTTACAGTATTGATTATTAAATACTTACTTTAAAAAAATGCTATGAAAAATTATTCAAAAACAATATTGCTTTTATTCGCATCATTATTTCTATTAGTAAGTTGCACAGAAACCGAGAGTAATGAACAACAAATAACAGCCATAACCTTATCGGCAGAAAAAACCACTATGGTAACGGGAAGCAGTGCTGATTTTACAGTAATTTCGAACCTAGGAACAAACCTAAATTCGGAAACTGTTTTTTATGTGAATGATGTTAATATTTCGGGAAGTCAATACACATTTCAGGAAGCTAAAATCTATGATGTAAAGGCTGTTTATAAAGGGATTACTAGCAATACTCTTAAGATAACGGTCGAAAAACAATATGTTAATCGAGTGTTGGTAGAAGAATATTCTGGAACTTGGTGTGGCAATTGTCCAAGAATTTTATATGGAACCCAGCTTTTAAAGGAACAAACTGACAAGGCGGTGACTGTACAAATTCATCTTTTTAATGGAGATCCCTTTATTTCTTCACAAGGAAATGAACTTGCTATACAGCAAAATGTAGGCAGTGTCCCAACCGGAAAAATTAACAGAACCATCAACTGGACTGGTCCTCAATATCAAAATGTAAGTCAGGTTCTCAATCAAATTAAACCGAGTTCATCGGTTGGATTGGCTGTAAATACAACAATCACAGGTACTAATTTGGCTATTAGTATAAGTATGGGGTATGCCAATACAAGCATTCAGTCGCGGCTAGTAGTTTATATCGTTGAAGATAATTTGTTTCATACTCAGGCCAATTATTCCTCTAATTTATACGGTGGTTTGAGTTCTATACCTAATTTTAAATACGATGGCGTTTTACGTTCGGTGGTTTCTTCAACTGCTGGCGATGCCATAACAGTTACTGGGAGTGAAGTTCAAAAGAATTATTCGGTTACTATACCGTCTAATGTCACCAATATTTGTAATGCAAAAGTAGTAGCATTCTTGATAGATGCCAATACCAAAAGTGTTTTAAATGTTCGTGAATCTAATACAGAGTTGAACCAAGCTTTAGAAATTATAAATTAAATAAATAAAATCTATTTGCAATTTTAAATCCCATTTCGATGGGATTTTTTTTTGTGTTATAATTTCCAATTTTGAATCCAACAACCCAGTTAGGGTTCAAAACCCTAACAGGGTTAAAATGTAAGGTTCAGATTAAATACAGATTTATTTTTTAATCAGAGAAAACTTGGAAGAAGCCCAAGACTTGAAATAGCTACAAAACTTAGCTGTTAGCGGATAGTTTCTTTTGTTCATTTTGGAATTCACTACTTTTTTTATCCAAATATTTTTTGAAATCATCAATTGTCATTCCGAAAGTTTCTTCCGAAATCTTAGTTTTAATATCTCTAAAAGTTTTAACTGTGTCAAAACTTTTAGTTTCTCCTACTGTTTTACTATTTTTCATAATCTATAATTTCTTTTGGTGATCTGATTTCTAATTGAATATAACCATTTTTTAAGTTTACACTATTATATCCTCTAATTCTATACACATTTACAATATGCTTAAAATTCCAACTAACTAGTATATCCGTTTTGTGAATTGTTGCTAAAGTAATGTGAATACAATCATCAAAACTTGTTTTTCCAAAACAGTACAGGATTAACCTCAGTAACTATTCCTAGTTCTGTAACGAGTATTGGAGATTATGCCTTTTCTAATTGTACAGGTTTAACGGCTGTGACCGTCAATGGGACAACGCCAATTGGTATTAATTCTACTGTTTTTGAGAATATAACTTTGGCGACTGTTACATTAAATGTTCCAGCAGGAACTGAAACAGCCTATAAAGCAGCAACTGTTTGGAAAGATTTTAAAGTCGTTACTACTTTGGGGACAAACAACTTTTTCGCAAACAATACCGTAAAATTTTACCCAAACCCAACGCAATCTCAAATCAATTTTTCTCAAGAAATCAAAAGCTTAGAGGTATTTGATATTGCAGGTAGAAAAGTAAAATCATTCCAAAATTCTAGTAGCAATTATGATGTTTCTAATCTACAAAAAGGGGTTTATATTCTAAAAGGTAAAACAACGGAGGGGAAAAGCATTCAGGAGAAATTAGTTAAGGAGTAATAAACCCAACCCAGTCAGGGTTCAAAACCCTGACTGGGTTAAACTATTTTACCCAATAGAATTAATTATTAAATTCCATCTCGTAACATACTTGATGGAATTTTTTTATTTTAGCCTAAATTAATTCATACATGAAAAACATCATCATTACAGGAACTTCGCGAGGCATTGGATATGAATTGGCATTGCAGTTTGCCAATGCAGGGCATCACGTCTTGGCTATTTCCAGAAAAACGCCTCAGTCACTTATCGAACATCAAAATATTAGTTGTCTTTCGGTCGATTTGTCTGACGAATCTGAAATTAAAAAGGTAGAAAATTTTCTTTCTAAATCATGGTCAACAGTAGATATACTGATTCATAATGCAGGAAGTTTAATTTTCAAACCTTTTGCCGAAACATTGCAAAAAGATTTTGAATCGATTTATAAAGTCAATGTTTTTGGCGTTGCCAATTTGACTCGTGTTTGTTTGCCTTTTTTACAAAAAGGGAGTCATGTTGTTACGATAAGTTCGATGGGCGGCATTCAAGGAAGTTTGAAATTCGCTGGACTGGCAGCTTATAGTTCCAGTAAAGGCGCTGCAATCACGCTTTCAGAACTCTTAGCCGAAGAGTATAAGGAAAAAGGAATTGCGTTTAATGTCTTGGCTCTTGGTGCTGTGCAAACCGAGATGTTGGCAGAAGCTTTTCCGGGCTATGAAGCACCTATTTCTGCCCTAGAAATGGCTAATTATATTTTTGACTTTGCCTTGACTGGAAATAAATATTATAATGGAAAAGTATTGGAAGTTTCGTCGACAAATCCATAGGTGTGAAATTATTTTTGTAATTTGTTCCTGAATAAAACGATATAAAAATGACAAAAGTAAACGCCATTCAATTATTCGAAAATAAAAAAGTTCGAGCCATTTGGGACTCAGATCAAGAAAAATGGTTTGTTTCTATTGTGGATGTGGTAGATGCATTGACTGACAGTCCAAATCCAAACAATTATTGGAAAGTTTTAAAAAATAGACTTAAAAAAGAGGGCAGTCAGTTGGTTACAGATTGTAACCAACTGAAAATGCAATCTTCTGACGGAAAATTTTACAAAACCGATGTCGCTGATACCGAACAACTTTTCAGATAAATTTAATCGTTGAATGCAAAATCTTTTTTAGAACATAAAAAAAATGGCTTTAGTCTAAAATAAATACAAATTTTAGACTAAAGTCAATAAAATTGAGAATTAAATGAGTGAAACCCTTTCAAAATATTTGCCAGAACACGCTGTGAAACCTGTTTTTGAATTGATTGTGGCTAATCAGGTGCATTTAAAGATAGTGAATGAGCGAGTAACACGCCATGGCGATTATAGAAAACATTCTAGTGGACAACATCAAATCACAGTCAATGCCAATTTGAACAAATACCGATTTTTAATTACTTTGGTTCACGAAATTGCGCATTTGGCTGCTTTTGAAAAATATAATCGAAACATAAAACCCCATGGCAACGAATGGAAATTAACTTTTCAAGAATTGATGCTGCCTTTTATTCGTCCTGAAATATTTCCTCACTCTGTTTTGCCTTTGGTAGCGAATCATTTCCGAAATCCTTCGGCTAGTAGCGACACTGATGCACGTTTGGCATTTGCTTTAAAGCAATTTGACGAACGAAAGTCAGATGTTCTTTTTATACACGAAGTGCCAAGTGGGAGTAAGTTTAGAATCAAGAATGGTCGAATTTTTCAAAAAAAAGGACTTCGAGTGAAGCGTTATGAGTGTTTAGAAATTAAAACAGGAAAACTGTATCTATTTAATGCCAATGCTGAGGTAGAAATTATTCCAGGTTAATATGTGGTAATCTTTTCAATCTTTATAGTTATTCCAAAAAATAAATTAAGAACTTTGTGGCTTAGTGCCTTCGTGGCAAAATATAATAAAAATGAACAAAAATTATTACGCAATTATAATGGCGGGTGGAGTAGGATCTCGATTTTGGCCAGTAAGCACCACCGAATTTCCAAAGCAATTTCACGATATGTTGGGTGCAGGACAGACCTTGATTCAGAAAACCTTCAGCCGATTATCAAACCTAATCCCTTTAGAAAACATCTTGATTTTAACCAATGAACGGTATAAAGATTTGGTTTTAGAACAATTGCCTTTGGTTATCGAATCTCAGGTTTTATTAGAGCCAGCCATGCGCAACACAGCACCCTGTATTTTATATGCTTCATTAAAAATTCAAAAACAAAATCCAGATGCCTTAATGGTGGTCGCGCCAAGTGATCATTGGATTGAAGATGAAGATGCTTTTGCAACAAATTTACAGCAGTGTTTTGATTTTTGTCAAAAAGAAAAAGCATTACTGACTTTAGGGATACAACCTACGTTTCCTAATACTGGATTTGGCTATATAGAGTTTGATAAAACAGACGCTAATACCATAAAAAAAGTAAATCAGTTTCGTGAAAAACCTAATTATGAAACCGCAAAATCTTTTTTGGATAGCGGTAATTTCCTCTGGAATGGTGGTATTTTTATTTGGAGTGTGGCAGCAATTACAGTCGCTTTTGAGAAATTTCAACCCCAAATGAATGGGTTGTTTAAAAAAGGAATAGAAAGTTATAATACCTCTTTGGAGCAAGATTTTATAGATGCCAATTACGCCTTAGCCGAAAATGTTTCTATTGATTATGCAGTGATGGAAAAAGCGAATAACGTATTTGTACTTCCAGCTACTTTTGATTGGAATGATTTGGGAACGTGGGGTTCATTACACGAAAAATTAGACAAAGACGAAAATAATAATGCGGTGGTAAATGCTAGTGTTTTATTGAACAACTCCAACAACAATATTATTTCTACATCAAAGGATAAATTAGTAATTATTGATGGCTTAGAAGACTTTATAATAGTAGATAAGGATAACGTTTTATTGATTTATCCTAAAAAGAAAGAGCAAGAGATAAAAGGCATTGTCAGTCAACTTATTAAATAATCAAAAAAAGCTATAATTTTAATTTTAGCTTTTTTTATCATTTCAAATAGGCTTCTCTAACTTTTTTGAATAAGTTGGACGAATATACAAACTCGACAACAGCCTGGTTATCGGTGATAAAAATTTCTTTTTTTGTACCTTCCCATGCTTTAATTCCATTTTTTAAGAATAAAATTTTCTCTCCAATTTCCATCACCGAATTCATGTCGTGTGTGTTTATTACTGTGGTTATATTATATTCTTCGGTGATTTCTTGGATCAAATTATCAATCAAAGTGGCGGTATTTGGATCCAAACCTGAATTAGGTTCATCACAAAACAAATACTTGGGATTGTTGACAATGGCACGAGCAATGGCAACACGTTTTTGCATTCCGCCTGATATTTCTGAGGGTAATTTATGGTGTGCATCAATTAGATTGACTCTTTTGAGTACAAAATCGACTCTATCTTTGGTTTCTGATTTAGAATTTTCGGTAAACATTTTTAACGGAAAACCAACATTTTCAGCAACGGTCATACTGTCAAACAAAGCACTTCCTTGAAAAACCATCCCTATTTCGGTTCGAAGTTCTCTTTTTTGGTCTGCGGTTAAGTCGGAATATATTCTATTGTCAAAAGAAATTGTACCAACTTCTGGTGTGTGAATTCCTAGCAAACTTTTTAATAAAACCGTCTTTCCAGAGCCGCTTTGACCGATGATTAGATTTGTTTTTCCAGTTTCAAAAAGAGTAGAAACTCCTTTTAATACGCTGTTTCCGTCAAATGATTTTTCTACGTTTTTTACTTCTATCATTGGGTTAAAAGTAATTGGGTTAAAATATAATTTGTCAAAATAATCATTACCGAGGTCCAAACAAAGGATACTGTACTGGCTTTACCAACTTCTAAGGCACCACCCTTCATATAATAGCCATGAAAAGAGGGTATGGTGGCGAGTAACAAGGCAAAAACTAATGTTTTTATAAAGGCATAAGCAACATGAAACGGAATAAATTCTTGTTGTATTCCTCCGATAAATTCGGCACTTGTACCAAATCCACCATAAACTGCAGCAACCCAGCCTCCAAATATGCCAAGAAACATACTAATTCCAATAACAAATGGATATAAAAGAACGGCAATTAGTTTTGGAAAAACTAAATAATTAAGAGAGTTAACACCCATCACTTCTAGGGCATCAATTTGTTCGGTAACTCTCATAGTTCCTATGCTAGAGGTAATAAAAGACCCCATTTTTCCGGCCATAATTACGGAGATAAAAGTGGGTGCAAATTCTAAAATCACCGACTGTCTGGTTGCAAAACCAATTAAATATTTTGGGATTAACGGATTAGTCAAGTTCAAGGCTGTTTGAATAGCGACAACGCCTCCCACAAAGAAAGAAATGAAAGCAACAATTCCGAGTGAATCTATAATTAAATCATCAATTTCTTTGAAGACAAGACCTCTCATCACAGACCATTTTGTGGGTTTGTTGAAGATTTCTTTCCACATCAAAAAATATTTTCCTATCTGTGATAAATAGCGAACAAACATCATGGTTTTAGTCTTACAATTTTGTTGTTTTCAATAACAATTAGTTCACTGTTGTTTTTCTTTTTATATTCGATAAGTTTATCATAAACTTTATCCATTGCATCAATAATTTTTTTCTGATTCGATGTTCTTTTAAACGTTTTCATTGTGATGCTTTTTTAAGTTGTCAAATTTGGATTCATTGTAAATATATAAATCAGAATCTATTGTTTTTTCTGCAATTAATTCAGGTTTTACGCCAGAGTTGTCAAAAATCATTACTTCATCAACAATTGCTATGTAAATCTCAAATAGGTTTATAATTCCATTAGTATATCTTCTTTTTATTACATCTTTTGGAATGTTATGACCGCCTTCAGCAACTCTTGTTTTTACTCTTTCAATCGCTAAATCAACATTTTGTAACCAAAAGAACAAAAGCGTGACAGTATAATTTTTATCCTGAGCTTCTTTTACTTTGTTTTTATAACTTTTAGTGGCTAATGTCGTTTCAAATGCAAAGGTTTCATTTGCTATAAGTAATTCCTTTATTCTGTTTAGCATTATTCTACCAGCTTCAAATGAAACTTTTTCAGGTTGAAAAGGAGATAAACCTTTAGCAATTTCATCGGCATTTACGAACTCTTTACAATTTAATAATTCGGGAAGAATAGTAAATGAAGCAGTAGTTTTACCTGCTCCATTGCAGCCAGAAATTATGTATAAGTTTTTGCTCATACTGCAAAGGTAATCAATTTAAAATATTTTCTCTTTCATCTTCTTCAGGCGATATTTTCTGATGAATTTGGCTTGTTCTTTTGTGACTAAAAATGGGGTGTTGGACTTTTTAGCTTTCCAAAAACCTTGTAAATAATCTAAAAAAAGCAAAGGTTTCTTTTTCATCAAGGCCAATTTTGCCGAAGCAATTGCGGTAATCAAGAAGCCATATCCTAGGGTGTAAAAAGCCTCACCTTGTTTATAACGCGCCGTTTTGTTATAATTGGCTCCTGTTGGTTTTAAATGTTTTACGATTAAAGAAGAATCAGTAACAACTTTCCAGCCATAAAATTTAGCTAATAATTCGTCTACTGTGTCCCAACCCATTGCGGGTTTTAAAGTCCCAATTTGAAGAAAACATTCTTTTCTATACGCTTTAAAAGCACCTCGAATATGATCTTTGTCGGTTAAATTTTCTAAAATCCAATCGCCGTTTTTTTCGATGTAGGCAAATCCTCCAGCCATTCCAACTGTAGTATCGTTTTTGAAAATTGTAAGAATCGTTTCAAAATAGTTATTAGGAAGTATTAAATCAGCGTCTAATTTCACAATGACATCATAGTTTTCGTCTAAGGTTTCATATCCTTTGTGAAAGGCTTGAATAACTTTACTGCCAGGTAAATGAACTGCGCTGGAAGTTTTGTTTACCAAAGAAATAAAAGAGTGTTCTTTGGCGAAAGCCATAACAATTTCGGCTGTTTTATCAGTTGAATTATCATTGACAACCACAATTTTAGTGGGTAAAACAGTTTGTTTTACTAATGATTGTATGGTCAAAGCAATAAATGCTTCTTCGTTATAGGCGGGGATGACGATGTAGTAAGCCCCCCAACCCCCGAAGGGGGAGTCCGATAAACTTTGTGAATAGATTTCCTTTTCCATTTAAACAAATTTATTCTCAATTTATTTTCTTCCCCCTTAGGGGGTTATGAGGCTTTTTTCCGCATAAACCATATAATATCTAGGGGTGAAAAATCGCAATAAAGGTCGAAAACCAATTTTTTTTACGGGATGGGTAAATTTTTCTCTATCAATAATTTTCCAGCCTGTTTTTTCTAACAACCAATCCAATTGCCAGTCTTCAAATTCATGGTAATGCCTGTCCCACATATCAATTTTACTGCGATACGCTGGAGAAAACCACAAACGTAACGGAATGGATATTAATAGTTTTTTTGATTTAATTTCTTTTAAAACAATGTAGGGATTCAGTAAATGTTCGAAAATTTCGAATGCCGTAACCACATCGTATTCTTCGATTTTTAAGGCGGTTTGATCTACATCAATATCTTCACCAATAGTGTTTAGAACGGTGTAGCCATTGTCTATCATTATTTTAGAAAACGGATTGGGAACACCCAAGTCAAGTATGGTTTCAGAAGTTGAAATGTGTTTTTTTAAAAAATCTAAGGTATATCTGAACCTTTTATTTGGAAACGTTTTCTCGTACATAACAGTTGTTTGTTGTTTATATTTTATGGTTTTTTGTTGTAGAAAACACCACTAACTTAAAACAAAAAAATATGAACTTTTTTAATATTTGTAAACGAAAGCATTAATATTCATGCCTGCGCCCACAGATGCAAATATAATAACATCTCCTTTATGTAATTCTTGATTTTCTATTTTTCCTTGAATTAATAAATCCAATAGGGTAGGTACAGTCGCTACACTACTATTTCCTAACTCGTGAATACTCATGGGCATGATATCTTTAGGTACCGATTTATCGTATAGTTTATAAAAACGGTTAATAATGGCCTCGTCCATTTTCTCGTTAGCTTGATGTATTAATATTTTTTTTACATCATCTATGCCATACCCACTTTTATCTAAACAACCTTTCATGGCTGCAGGCACTTCGATTAGTGCAAATTCATAAATTTTACGACCAAACATTTTGATGTATTTGGTGTCAGGATCTAAATCTTGATTGTATGATTTTCCATAAAACAAATAACCAGCTTCGTCTACAGCAAAAGTGGCACTTTCATAAGATAATAATCCGCTCTCATCATCTGACATTTCTACAATTGTAGCTCCCGCACCGTCTGAATAAATCATAGAATCTCTATCATGTGGGTCGGTAACTCTCGAAAGGGTTTCAGCTCCTATAACTAAACAGCGATTCGCCATTCCTGATTTGATAAATGCATTGGCTTGTAACATTCCCTCAATCCATCCTGGGCAACCAAAAAGGATGTCATATGCCACACATTTTGGGTTTTTTATTTGCAATTTGTGTTTCACTCTAGTAGCTAAACTCGGAATCATATCCGATTGGATTGTCCCATATTTTACATCACCAAAATTATGCGCAAAAATAATATAATCAATAGTTTCTGGGTCAATACCTGCGTTTTCAATAGCCTTTAATGAAGCTAAATAGGCTAAATCAGAAGTGTTTTGGTCTGGATTGGCATAACGTCTTTTTTCGATTCCTGTAATACTTTTAAATTTACCGATTACAACCTCGTTTGGATGTCCAAAAGGTGTTCCATCATCATTCAAAAAAATATGATTGCCAAAATCGGTATTGTCTACAGATATCTCAGGAATATAACTTCCTACGCCAGTTATTTTTATTTTCATTCGTTTTGTTTAAATAGCCAGTTTAATTTATACTTAAAAAATAAATATAGCAATAAAATTTAATAGGCATGCATACAAATTAAAAAATATCATTTTTCGGATACTTTTTTGTTTTTAAAAAGGCTTTTAAGCTATTTTAATTTGCATAATTGTTGCTAAGCTCAAAGCTTGTGTTTTTATTTTTTCAGCATTTGTTCCAACAAAATTTTCGTCAACAGTAGTAAAAAAATGATGGAGCCAAATTTTGAACAATTCAGGAGTTAGAGGTTCTAATTTATTGATATTTAAATGAATATCGGTTAGATTATTAGTGTATCCGCCAGTTCCCAAAATGGCTTGCGACCAAAAAGTGACTAAAATAGGCAAATGTTCTTCGATTTTAATTTTTACAATATCAGTAAAAATATAGCTGATAGAATGATCTGATAGTAGTTTTTTGTAAAATTCGCCGACTAATAAATACAAATCGTCTTGGTTTTGAATGTCGTTCATTTTTAATAATGCCCTTTCAAAGAGTGAACGATGATGAGGTTTTGATTTTCATCAATTTCATAGACTAATCGATGTTCGGTATTGATTCTTCTGCTCCATAATCCTGATAAATGGTGCTTTAAAGCTTCGGGTTTACCGATACCAGAATAGGGAGTTTGTTCAATGGAAAGTAGTAATTGATTAATTTTCTTTTGAATAGATTTATTTCCTGTTTTTATCCAAAATGATAAATCTTCGTCGGCATCTTCAAGTAATTTTACTTCCATAAATCTTCAATTTTGATGATTCTTCCTTTGCCTTCTTTGAGTTGTTGTCTGCTTCTTTCTATTTTAGCAACAAACTCAGGGTCATAAGGACTATCTTCTTCTTTTGAAGTGATTTTAGTTTCAAATTTGACCTTGATAGAATTCAAAAAATCTTTGATAATTTGAACTTTATCGTCTTCGGTGTGAATGATTAGCGTTTTCATAAGAATCTAATTTTAATCCGTTGGGTGAAATTAATAAAAAACAAGTTTAAAAAAATTTAAACACATAGAAACATAGAAAATAAGAGTTATATAGCCCATTTCATGGGTTCAGATAGCTATGTTTTACTTTAAATAAGTGAAACGCCTCCTAAAAATTAACAAAATCTATGTTTCTATGTGTTAAAAAAAAATAAAAATTAATTACACCCAACGGGCAAATTTTATACAAAAATACAAATTATTTGATTTGAACTTGATGTACAAAGAAAAAGGTTTCCAACTTTAACTGAAAACCTTTTTATTCTAATATTTGAGTTAATCTTCCAACTCCCAACTTCCTTCTTACTGTTCCACCATTTTTTGCAAACCACTTTTACCCTCTGTTGTTTTACCTTTTAGGATGTAAATCCCTTTTTGTAGATTAGAAACATCAAAGGTACTACTAGAATTTAGGAACGTTTTTACTTTCTTACCTGCAATATCAAAAACCTCTAAATTGTTGATTTCTTGTGAAAAATTGATTTGAGATTGCGCTGGATTAGGATAAAATGGTAGTGCATTATTTGTTGAAAAACTGTTTGTGCCTAAAGTTGTTTCGACTTTAAAGTCTTTCCAAACAGTAGCTGCTTTATAGGCAGTTTCAGTTCCTGCTGGTACATTTAATGTAACAGGCGCCAGAGTTATATTCTCGAAAACATTCGCATTTATAGCAATTGGCGTTGTCCCATTTACGGTTACAGCCGTTAAACCAGAACAATTAGAAAAGGCGAAATCTCCAATACTCGTTACAGAACTAGGAATAGTTACTGAGGTCAATCCTGTACTATTTTGGAATGCATTCGCTATAATACTGGTAACCGAAAACGTGTTGCCGCCATTGTTAATGGTGGCAGGAATTATTACTGCTCCAGCAATACCTGTTTGTACTGCATTAGTAAAACGACCTGAATTGGAATTATTTGCATCAACTGCTACTTCATAAGGCAAAGTAGCTTTTGTTACTACATAATTGATACCGTTTGCTGCAAATTTTTGTCCTACAAGTGGTGCAGCAGCTTCTACAATTGTACCGAATTCTTTCCAAACCAGGGCTGATTTATAAGCCGTTGCAGTTCCAGCAGGAACGTTTAGTGTTCTAGTAGAAAGATCAAGTGTGTCAAAAACATTACGGCCGATAGACAAGGGATTTGTCCGCTCTACAGTAACTGAAGTCAAGCTAGTACAGCTATCAAAAGCTCTTTGACCTATGGATGTTACAGATTTAGGGATAGTTGCCGAAGTTAAACCAGTACAGTAACCAAATGCCCTTTCGCCAATACTTGTTATTGAGTTGGGGATAGTAATAGAAGTTAAACCAGTACAATAACCAAATGTACCATAACTAATATTCGTTATCGAGTTGGGGATTGTAACTGAAGTTAATCCTAAACAATTAAAAAAAGCACCATATCCAATACTGGTAACCGAGTTGGAGATACTAACTGAAGTCAAACCAGTACAGTAAGAAAATGTCTCATTACCAATACTAGTCACCGAGTTGGGGATAGTAACTGAAATTAAACCTGTACAGCTATAGAAGGCTGAATGACCAATACTCGTTACGGAGTTGCCCATAGTAACTGAATTTAGAGCATAACATCTTACAAAGGCACTCTCTCCAATACTCGTTACTGAATCCGGGATAGTAATTGATGTTAATGCGGTACAGTAAGAAAATGCTTGATAACCAATACTAGTTACAGAGTTAGGAATAGTAACCGATGTTAAACCTTTACAATCTGAAAAGGTATTATTGGCAATAGTTGAAACTAAATTGGGAATTGTAACTGAAGTTAAACTGGAACAATTGGCAAAGGCACTTGAACCAATACTTGTTACAGAGTTACCGATTGTTACTGATGTTAAACTTGTACAATTAGAAAATGCACCTGAATCAATACTATTTACTGAGTTAGGAATTTCAACCGATGTTAAATTTTTACAATCACTAAAGGCACTTCCTCCAATACTCGTTACGGAGTTGCCGATAGTAACTGAAGTTAAATCGTTACAACCTTGAAAGGCACTAATACCAATGCTGGTTGTAGAGTTAGGGATTATAATCGAAGTTATGCCTGAACCATTAAATGCATAATTTCCAATACTGAGCACAGAGTTGGGGATAGTAACTGAAGTTAAACCAGTACAAAGTTGAAAGACTTCAATACCAATACTAGTTACCGAATTGGGGATACTAACCGATGTTAATCCGTTACAGTGAAAAAACGCCTGATAACCAATACTGGTTACAGCAAATGAATTTCCAGTTTTTGATACTGCTGAGGGTATTGTCGCTGCTCCTATAAAGTTGCTATTTCTACTCACTCCTACTTCATAAGGTAAAGTTGCTTTTCGTACATAATAATTAATACCGTTTACTGCAAAGGTTTGCCCTACTTGTATTGACCCAACAATAGGCTCTGAAATTGTATAAAAATCTTTCCAAATCAAGGCATTTTTATAAGTCATTTCGGTAGCCTGTGGCACATTTAGTGATATGGTCGAAAGATCTAAATATTGAAAAATAGTACTATTTATAGCTAAAGGAGTTACCCAATTTGCAGTTACCGAAATTAAACCATTACAACTTCCAAATGCACCGTCACCAATGCTAGTTACTGAATTCCCAATTACAACCGAAGTTAAACCTGAACAACCTGCAAAAGCACTATTACCAATACTGGTTACCGAGTTTGGGATAATAACCGAAGTTAAACCTGAACAACCTATAAATGCCCATTTACCAATATTTAGTACCGAGTTCGGGATAATTACCGAAGGCAAACCAGTACAGCTAGAAAACGCATAATCACTAATACTACTCACCGAGTTAGGGATGGTCACTGAAGTTAAAACAGTACAACCTGAAAAAGCACTATTACCAATACTAGTTACTGAATTAGGAATATTTACCGAGGTTAACTTATTACAATTTAGAAACATTTCCTCACTAATAGTTGTGATAGAATTGGGTAAACTAACTGAAGTCAAACCAGAATTCCAAAATACACCATTCCCAATACGCGTGACCGAGTTAGGAATTGTAATTGAATTTAAATCTCCACAAAAAGAAAATGCTTTATCACCAATATTCGTTACCGAGTTAGGGATTATAATCGAAGTCAAACCTGTAGAGCTAAATGCAGAATTGCCAATACTAGTTACATTATAGTTTACACTTTGGTAGGTAACCGTTGAAGGAATGTTAATACCTCGAATAAAAGCGGTTGGATTTTTCGTAGCTTCAACTGTTGTTTCTGTTGTAATTTTGTAGTTTAAACTACCCGCTGTAAAAACCGTTCCCACTTGCGCAACAGCGTGTAGGCTAAAAAGGATAAATAATACAATTGTAATTTTTTTCATAATTTGTGTTTTGTTTATTCTTAAATAGAATTTACGGGATGCTTATTTTTTTATCGGTCTCAAAAATAGTTAAATTTTTGTGCTTTGTAGTATTTTGATGTTAACTTTTGAGGAAATGAGCCACGGATGTCACCGATGGAACGGATTTTCACAGATAAAAAAAAGAGTTGGATAGAATGTAACGGATAAAAAAATCCGTTTTTATCCGTTCAATCTGTGTAATCCGTGAGCCATTAAAGCTATTTGTGAGCGAAACGAACTATTGGAATTTAACTCTCCATATACGCCTCAATCGGGGCACAGCTACACACCAAGTTTCTGTCACCATAGGCATCATCAGCTCTCCGAACTGTTGGCCAAAATTTATTTTCCGCAATATATTCTAGTGGGAAAGCGGCTTGTTCTCTGGTGTAAGGAAAATTCCAAACATCGGCGGTCAGCATTCCCATAGTATGGGGAGCATTTTTCAACACATTATTTTTATCTTCCAAGGAAGCCGATTCAATTTCTTTTCTAATAGAAATCATAGCATCACAAAAACGGTCTAATTCTTCCAGATTTTCACTTTCGGTAGGTTCAATCATCAAGGTTCCCGCCACTGGAAATGAAACTGTTGGCGCATGGAAACCATAATCCATCAATCGTTTGGCAATATCTGTGACTTCAATACCTTTTTGTTTGAAAGGACGACATTCCAAAATCATTTCGTGAGCGGCTCGACCCATTTCACCAGAATACAGCGTGTCATAATGACCATTTAGCTTTTCTTTGATATAATTGGCATTTAAAATAGCCATTTTTGTAGCTTCGGTAACACCTTCAGCTCCTAACATCGAAATGTAACCATAAGATATTAAGCATACCAAAGCCGAACCCCAAGGAGCAGCCGAAATAGCGGTAATAGCATTGTTTCCGCCTGTTTCAATTATGGGATTTGAAGGTAAAAAAGGCACTAATTGTGGTGCTACACAAATAGGTCCAACACCAGGACCGCCGCCACCGTGAGGGATAGCGAATGTTTTGTGTAAGTTTAAATGACATACATCAGCACCAATCGTAGCAGGATTAGTCAATCCTACTTGAGCATTCATATTGGCCCCATCCATATACACTTGTCCGCCGTTGTCGTGAATTATTTGTGTGATTTCTTTGATGGTACTTTCAAAAACACCATGAGTGGATGGATAAGTGACCATCAAACAAGATAAATTAGCCGCGTGTAAAATGGCTTTTTCTCTTAAATCTTCAACATCAATATTTCCGTTTTCAAGGGTTTTAGTAACAATTACTTGCATCCCAGCCATAGCAGCCGATGCTGGATTGGTTCCATGAGCCGACGAAGGAATTAAAGCTATATTTCGATGAAAGTCTCCTCGAGATTGATGGTATGCTCGAATAACCATCAATCCAGCATATTCCCCTTGTGCACCAGAATTGGGTTGTAATGTAGTTCCTGCAAAACCCGTAATAACGTTTAATTGTTGTTCTAGTTTTGACAACATTTCTTGATATCCTTGCGCTTGATTTAGTGGTGCAAAAGGGTGAATGTTATTCCAAAGTGGGTTGCTCAAAGGCAACATTTCGGCTGCTGCATTCAGTTTCATTGTGCAAGATCCTAAGGAAATCATAGAATGATTTAAGGCTAAATCTTTACGTTCTAACATCTTGATGTAGCGCATTAATGCAGTTTCTGAATGGTATTTATTAAACACTTCATGCTGTAAAAATGGGGAAGTTCGAAGCCCCTCCCCAGCCCTCCCCAAAGGGGAGGGAGTTGAAACTGGAATGAAATTTTTATTTATTGCTTGTGCAAAAACTGCTGTTATTTTATTTATGTCGTTTATAGAAGTCGTTTCGTTTAAAGAAATCGAAACGGTATTCTCGTCTATGTAATAAAAATTGACTTGGTTTTGTTCAGCAATTTCTTTTATTTTTTGAGCATTCCCTTTGATGACAATGGTATCAAAAAAAGCAGTATTAGTTTGATAAAAACCTAATTTTTCTAAAGCATCTTCAAGAGTTACCGCCATGGCATGAACTTTATCAGCAATATATCGCAAGCCTTTTGGACCATGATATACAGCATACATTCCTGCCATGACCGACAATAATACTTGTGCTGTACAGATATTAGATGTTGCTTTATCCCGTTTGATGTGTTGCTCTCTAGTTTGCAGAGCCATTCTTAAAGCACGGTTTCCGTCGGTGTCGACTGTTACCCCAATAATTCTTCCCGGCATACTGCGTTTATACTCTTCTTTTGAGGCAAAATAAGCAGCATGAGGTCCGCCATATCCTAACGGAATTCCAAAACGTTGCGTCGTTCCAACAACTACTGCGGCTCCCATTTCGCCTGGGGGAGTTAATTTTGTTAAACTCAAAATATCAGCAGCTACGGCAACTTTTATTTCATTTGCAGTCGCTTTTGCTATAAAATCGCTATAGTCAAATACTTGCCCAAATTTACCAGGATATTGAAGTATGGCTCCAAAAAATTCAATTGAAAAATCAAATGTTTCATGATTTCCGATGACTAATTCCACACCGATAGGAGTAGAACGGGTTTGTAAAACAGACAACGTTTGTGGCAAAATTTCCTCTGAAACAAAAAATTTATTGATGTTGTTTTTCTTCTGTTCCCGAGAACGAACATCAAACAAAAGTGCCATTGCCTCGGCAGCGGCTGTACCTTCGTCAAGTAAAGACGCATTGGCAATTTCCATACCTGTGAGTTCGATAACCATAGTTTGGAAATTTAAAATTGCTTCCAATCGACCTTGTGCAATTTCTGCTTGATAGGGTGTGTAAGCGGTGTACCATCCTGGATTTTCGAGAATATTTCTTTGAATTACAGCAGGAACAATGGCTTGATTGTAGCCTAAACCTATGTAGGATTGAAACATTTTGTTTTTTGCTCCTAATTGCGAAATATGATTCAGGTATTCATATTCGGTCATCGGAGGGTCTAAAACCAAAGGCTCTTTTAGTCGAATATTATCAGGAAAAGTTTCATAAAGTAACTGATTGATAGATTCAACACCTACTGTTTTCAACATCTGTTGAATTTCATTTTCTCTTGGACCAATATGTCTTAAAGCAAAAGCATCTGTTTTCATGTAACGGTAAAATGGAGTGATTTTTTCAAAGTGCAAATTTATGGATTAATATCAAAAATAAAGCGTGAATACTCGTTTGATTTCAGAGAATCTTTCAACCAAAACTAGTAGTTGTTAACAGTGTTCCTTATTTTTGTGGAATGAAAACTTTGAAAAAAATATTCGATTTTTATCTTGACGCAAGTATTCACGTGGCTTTGTCCTGTTTTTCATTGGTTCAAATTACCTATTTAAGCTTCCACATTTCCGAAAATAAGGCTATTGCTTGTTTCGCTTTTTTTGGCACCATCGCTGGCTATAATTTTGTGAAATATGACGCTTTGGCTAGGGCTAAAAAATCACTAATGCGAAAGGAGCTTAAAGCCATTTTCATCCTGAGTGTTGCATCATTTATTGCTGTTTGTTTTTGTTTTTTCCGATTAGATAGAATGACTCAAATTTTTTCATTTTTTGTATTGATTCTAATATTATTATACATGCGAATCAAGGGTTGAAAAACCAACTAAAAAAGAAAGAAATTTCTTCTTTAAAATTAGATTAATAGGCTGAAAATCAGTATATTTATAGTGTATTCAACGCACATATAAAAATATG
>JANMZS010000198.1:0-3673 GCA_031383535.1 Flavobacterium sp. | reverse complement strand
CGGTTTACTCATCAAGTAGTGTGTACTAAATAATTGATAATGGAAAAAGAAAATATTGCAGTAGGGCTAGATATTGGAACAACCAAGATTGTTGCCATGATAGGCAAGAAAAATGAATACGGAAAGCTTGAAATTTTAGGTGTTGGAAAATCTAAAAGTTTAGGTGTGGCCAGAGGTGTTGTCAACAACATTACACAAACGATTCAGTCCATTCAACAAGCAGTATTGGAGGCGGAAACTAAATCGGGCTATAAAATTAAAAATGTAGTAGTAGGTATTGCGGGTCAACACATTCGTAGTATTCAACATAGCGACTACATAATTAGAAACAATGCCGAAGAAGTAATTGGGGGAGATGATATTCAACTTTTGATTGACCAAGTGAATAAATTAGCCATGTTGCCTGGAGAAGAAATAATACATGTTTTGCCACAAGAATTCAAAATCGATGGGCAATCTGAAATCAAAGAACCTATCGGAATGTATGGTGGGAGATTGGAGTCAAGTTTTCATGTTGTAGTGGGGCAAGCCGCTTCGATAAGAAATTTGGGAAGATGTGTACAAAGCACTGGTATAGAATTATCAGGATTAACATTGGAGCCACTAGCTTCTGCTGATGCAGTATTGAGTCAAGAAGAAAAAGAAGCAGGTGTTGCTTTGATAGATATTGGTGGCGGAACTACAGATTTAGCCATTTTTAAAGACGGAATTATTCGTCATACCGCAGTAATTCCTTTCGGAGGAAATGTTATCACCGATGACATTAAAGAAGGCTGTTCTATTATAGAAAAACAAGCTGAGTTGTTGAAAGTTAAATTTGGATCAGCTTGGCCAGGAGAAAATAAAGACAATGAAATTGTTTCTATTCCTGGATTAAGAGGAAGAGAGCCTAAAGAAATTTCATTGAAGAATTTGTCCAAAATAATTCATGCTCGAGTAGTCGAAATTATTGAGCAAGTTTTTACCGAAATTAAGGATTATGGTCACGAAGATCCCCGCAAAAAATTAATCGCAGGGATTGTCCTAACAGGAGGTGGAGCTCAATTGATGCATATCAAACAATTAGTAGAATATATTACGGGTATGGACACCCGAATTGGCTATCCTAACGAGCATTTAGCAGGAAATTCAGATGAAGAAATATCAAGTCCACTATATGCAACGGCTGTTGGATTAGTGATGAATAGTATTGAAAACAAAACGCAGAGTGCAATAAAAGCAGATGCAATTGAAGTTCAAAAAGCAATTATTAAACCACCTGTTTTTCAAAATCCAGAAATCGAAGGCTATAGAAATGAAATGGAAGAAGAGAAAGTTTTACAAAATGAAAGCTCTACTGAAACTAAAATTAGAAGTTCTTTTTTTGGGGGGTATTTAGATAAGATTAAAGATTTTCTAGATAACGCAGAATAAAACAAAAACAAAAAACAATTATTAAAGTATAAATATAAAAACCCAATAAGATGATGAGCAACTCAGAATTTGGAAGTATTTCGTTTGATTTACCAAAAAACCAATCAAATGTAATAAAAGTTATTGGTGTAGGTGGAGGCGGAAGCAACGCTATAAATCACATGTTTAAACAAGGGATTAAAGGCGTTGACTTTATCGTTTGTAATACCGATTCACAAGCACTAGAAAACAGTGCAGTGCCAAACAAAATCCAGTTAGGGGTTAACTTAACCGAAGGACTTGGAGCTGGAGCAAATCCAGATGTTGGTCAGCAATCAGCTATAGAAAGTATTCTTGATATAGAAAAAATGCTTGACACCAATACCAAAATGGTTTTTATCACTGCGGGTATGGGTGGAGGAACAGGTACAGGTGCCGCGCCAGTTATTGCTCAATTGGCCAAAGAAAGAGATATTCTTACTGTGGGTATAGTAACCTTACCTTTTTTATTCGAAGGAAAAGTACGCCAAGAACAAGCTCTTATTGGAATAGATAAATTACGCAAACAAGTAGATTCCTTAATTGTTATCAATAATAATAAATTAAGAGAAGTATACGGAAATCTTGGTTTTAAAGCTGGATTTTCAAAAGCTGATGAGGTTTTAGCTACTGCCTCTAGAGGTATTGCCGAAGTAATAACACATCATTATACTCAAAATATTGATTTAAAAGATGCTAAAACCGTATTGGCAAATAGTGGAACCGCTATTATGGGATCTGCAGTAGCTTGTGGTGAAAATAGAGCTAAAGACGGAATCATGTCTGCTTTGGATTCTCCATTATTGAATGATAATAAAATCATAGGTGCCAAAAACGTATTGTTGCTCATCGTTTCTGGTTCTGATGAAATCACTATTGACGAAATAGGAGAGATAAACGATTATATACAAACTGAAGCAGGTCATAATGCGAACATCATTATGGGTGTTGGTGAAGATGAATCTCTTGGAGATGCCATTTCTGTAACCATTATTGCTACAGGATTTGATGTAGAGCAACAAAACGAAATTGTGAATATCGAAGCAAAAAAGATTATTCATACTCTTGAAGACGAACAAAAAAGTGTTTATGATTTGACCAAAATATCGGTTCCTTCATTTAACATAGAAAAAGAAACACCAATTACTACAAATACTCCTGAAAGAATTGTTTTTGAATTGTTAGAGGACGAAGTAGTTGAAGACTTGGTTAAAGAAGTTGTTTCTATTAACAAAGAAGAGTTAATCGTAATGTCTGAATTTATTAAAAATCTAGATGTTACTTTTGAAATAGTTTCTCCAATAAATGATTTAGATTTTATGATTGCTACTCCACTAGAAGTCAAAGACATGAAAGTGGTTGAACCAAAGATTTTTGAGAAACAAGAACAAGGGACTTTTTCTTTTGATTTACCGCTATTTTCACCAAAAAAGGCTGTCGAGTCAGAATCAGATAAAGTGCTGTTTGAACTAACAAATGAAACTCGTGATATAAACGTAAATGAAGCCGTTCAATTTGTTCCTGTAACGGAATTAACGGATAATGGAATTATCCGATATACTCTTGAAGAATGCACAGAAGTAGAAACTGTTTCTGCGGAATCAAAAATTGAAATGGTTGTTGAAGATGAAATTGTGCCTGAAGAGATGAATATTACTATGAAGCAAATGGATAGTATCTCTAACATTTCTTCTAGTTTTGATGCTATTTCACCTTTAGAAATGACTATCGAAGAAACGTTGAAATTTAGAGCTGATGAAAGAAGAAAAAAATTAAAAGAATTTAATTATAAGTTCCATAATAACGTTTCCAGAATTGACGAGCTTGAAAAAGAACCAGCCTATAAGAGATTAGGAATTGATCTCTCTAGTACGCAAACAAATAATTCGAATTCAAGATTTTCTGTCGGAATGGATAGTAACGATGATATGCAGCTTCGGTCTAATAATTCTTACTTACACGACAACGTCGATTAACGAATCCAAATTAAAATATAATAACCCGAAAATGGATTCCATTTTCGGGTTATTTTTTTTACATTTGCGAACTTTGGTAAGTGTTTATTTGTTTAAATTTCGAGCCTAAAATTAAATTTTAAATTCTAAAATCATAAAGTATTATGAGTTTATCTACACAAGTCATGGAAGAAATAAAAACTGCCATGAGAGCTAAAGATACTATTGCACTAGAGGCATTAAGAGCTATTAAATCTGAAATGCTTTTAGCTCAAACCGCAACAGGT
>JANMZS010000194.1:0-4105 GCA_031383535.1 Flavobacterium sp. | reverse complement strand
GAACTATTGTCACAACTAGAGCAAGAAACGAATAAAGAGAATAAAAAAAATAAACGAATGATTTTCATTTCGAAAAATTATTGATGCAGTTAAAAAAAAACACCTAATAAACAAAAGTATTAGGTGTTACAAATTTACAATTTATCTACCTTTATGCTTTTTCCAGCTCGTATAATGAACCGACATCTGAACCAGAAAGTGCTGATTTATAAATTCTGAATTCATCTAATTTACCATGCAAAATTAGCTGACCATGGACTAAAATCACTCCATGTCCCGTTAGAACATTGAGATCTAACACGGTATTTTAAAATCCAAATTCCTGCTTGGTTTGAATTACAAGCATACTGAGTTGGCTGAGCAGTATTTATACTGGTACTTTGAAAAGTACCTGATACTGATGGAACAGCAGCATTAGTTAAATTTACTCCCATATATTCTATTTGATAATTGACAGCTTCAGAAACAGTACTCCAAGAAAACTGTCCATAGCCACAACAATGACCTGGAGTACCTCCACAAACAGATTGAGTGCTAAATGATAAACTTGATGGATAATTATTAATAGAGCAAGAAAAAGGCACAATAGTTATCCAATCTGAAGACGGTGCTGAACAACCACTAGGCCTAATTCTAAACTGAAAACTTTTAGGTGGAGATACATAATAGAAGAAATCTCCATTATAAATCGTTTGTGATCCAGAACTGTTATTGCTCAAATCGATGTAGTCAATAATATAATACCCATAATAATTTGGAATATAAGTGAAATTTATTTTATATCCACTACCACTAGGAGTTGCAGTAATATTAGCTGGTGGGGATGAGTAAGGAGAACAAACTGTTGTAAAATTAAGGGTTGACCAATTACCTGTGTTTATCCCATTGGAACAAAGGGGGATTATATTAACAGTGTAACTCCTCCCTGAATTTAAAGAATTAATTACTTGACTAGTTGAAGTGGTATAAATACTAGGATGGCTAAGACCCGTAAACTGTAACATATAACTAGCTGCTCCAGGTACGCTATTCCATGAACAAGTTACCGAATTAGTTTGGATATTTGAAATAATTGCGCCAGTTGGGGCAGGTATTGTACATGTTGTTGGGGGTGGTGCTACATAATTATAATTTACTGTTATTTTAATTTGAGGATTTAAACAACTGCCATTTGTTGAAAATTTATACTCAAAGGTTTGGTTGGCAGTAACAGTTTTTTTAAATCTAAAAGTTATTGTTGAAATTTGACCCGGCAATAAATAAGTACCGTTACTAAAAGTTATTCCAAGCAAACCGTTATCCCAAGCACAGTATGTTGGATTAATTAATACAGAATTTGCCGCACTACCATAACAAGTTGCAACAACAGTTGCAGTAGTTTCAACTCCAGAGTTTGTATTTTTTGATTGCAATAATGGCGAATAAACTACATAGTTTTGAGAAAAGGTAAATTCACAACATACAATAAAAAAAAAATATAAAAGCAATTTTAATTTTTTCATGATTTTATTTATTTTAAACCTCACAAATAGAAAGTTTATGAGGTTTTGATTACTACAATTTATCTTCCTGCTTTTTCTAATTCATATAAGGCTTTTATATCTGCAGTTGATAATGCTTTTTTCCAAATACGAATTTCATCGATATTTCCAGTCATTGCTTTATTCCAAGGTTCTGTTGTAGTTGCAATATCTCCAAATGCACCAATTGTAGCAGTTGTTGGAATATCAAAAACAATAGATGTATTATCCCCTCTTTTTTCAAAAGCTGGATTTGATGATTTCACCCCATTGATGTAAATGGTAAACACATTCGTAGTGCCACTCCAAGTACCAACTACATGTGCCCAGGTACGTGCAACAGCAACTGGATTTGCAACATGCTTATTGGGAGTTATTAAATTGTCCGCTTTCATATAATTTTCTAAGTGTAACAAATTTTCATAGCCTTGTCCCCCAGAAATCGATGATCTAAATGTGTTTTTAAAGATAATGGAGTCATTTACTGCTCCATTATCTTCAATTGCGGGCTTTTGTCCAGTTTCTGCAAACAAATTTATATTTCCTTCCCATTGAGAAGGGCGAGAAAGTGAAAAGAAAATGGAAGCAGAACTTGAAGTTAATGTCTGATTATTCTTTACTTTTACCCATGCACTCATTGTATATGCTGTCATTGGCCCCGTCAAAGCAGCAATACTTGGATATTTCATATATCCAGCAGTTAATTTTGCACCTTGTCCTTTGGCACCTGCTTCATAAGTAGTACCTACAGTAGTTGTAGGATTAGTATTTGACTTACTTTCAGTTCCATTGCCATCTAATGGCCAATAGGCTAATAAATCTGTTGCCCCTACTTGACCTGCATTATCGTATCCTCCAATCGGAGGAAGTGGAGCTGCATCATCTGAGCCGCAGCTTGATAATAAACCGATGCTTAGCGCTATAGCTAAAGCAAAACCTGATAATTTAATTGTTTTCATAATGTTTAAATTTAAAATTGAGTTAATAGTTATTTTGAGTTAATCTTCCACCGCTAGCGGTAATTTGTTGTTGTGGGATTGGAAACACTTCGTGGGTGCCTACAATAAATGTTTTTCCGTTGGCAGCCATGGCAGCCTGTGCCTGTCCGGTTCTTACTAAATCAAACCATCGGTCATGCTCCATTGCCATCTCTAGCCGTCTTTCTTTCCAAATAGATTCTAGTGTAACAGTAGTTGCATCTGCTAGACCAGCTCGACTCCTTATTGTATTGATTTGTGTAAGTGCTTCTCCAGTATTTCCTAATCTAAAAGCCGTTTCTGCGCGAATCAGTAAAATATCACTGTATTTTAACACTCTCAAATTTTTGGCAGTATCGTCACGATTTCCGTTCCAAGGTTCTAGCGTTTTACTTTGGTAGGCTTTGTAGTTGTATCTAGGGTTGTTTAAGGTGTTTGGGGCTACGAATCCGTCCCAAAGTGTTGAGGGTATAAACATAATCGTGGCTGCTTTTCGAACATCGCCAGGCTCATAAGCATTGGTTAAACTTAAAGAGGGTGTGTTGAAACCCCAGCCCAAATCGGGTGTTCCTCTAGGTTCTTGTACATAGGAATAGACTTTTAATCCGTTGTCAAACGTGGCTTGAATTTCAAAAATAGATTCTGATTTGTTTTCACCTACTTCTCTCCAAACATCAGCATAATTAGTTAATAAAGCATATTGACCAGTGCTTATTACTTCACCACACAAATCAAACGCTTGTTGCCATTTTTCTTGGTACAAACACGATTTGGCTAATAATGATTTTGCAGCCCCTTTTGTAGCTCTACCAACATCAACAGATTGGTATTGTGTTGGCAATTTGCTAATGGCATCTACTAAATCTAATTCGATTTGGGCATATACTTCTGCTCTTGTCTTTCTGGTAAAAACCACATTATTTACCGTTTCTGTATCATTAAGATCGATCTGTGAAACCACAATTGGAACTCCACCAAAACATCGTACTAAATCAAAATACCATAATGCTCTAATAAATTTTACTTCGCCAATTAATCTGTTTTTTAATGCCGCATCTATAGAAAGTTGTTCTAGATAAAACAAGGCTTTATTGGCCCTACCAATGCCTTGGTATCTTGCTTCCCAAACGTCTAGGAACGAAAGACCCGCAGCGTTAAATGTTAACGCATCTAATTTATCTTTATCTGCACCCGTATCGCCAGGAGTTGAGCCTTTATCGGCATCATCAGAGGTGATACTCGTGATTCCTATCCATGAAAAGGAATTGGTATTGTAGTCTAAATTTTTATTATAAACACCATTTACCAATTGAACCGCATTGTTCGGATTGTTTAAAAAATCAAGCTCTGCTTGGGAGTCTTGTGGGAGTACATCCAAATCAGATTCACAAGAAACCGCAAGCAAATAGAAAAATGCTAAAGTGAAAATTAATTTATATCGGTTAAAATTTTTCATTTTATTCTTTTTAAATTTAATTAGAAACTAACATTTAAGCCAAACAATATTGTTTTATTGGTAGGATACGCATCGAGCTCGATACCTGCACCCTGCAAAGGATTTCCGTTGTCACCCCCTGATATTTCAGGAGAAAAACCAGAATAGTTGGT
>JANMZS010000181.1:0-13020 GCA_031383535.1 Flavobacterium sp. | reverse complement strand
TGTTTTGAAAATTATCATTCATTTCATAATTCCAGTTATTGTCTCTAAAAATAGTCTCAAAATTAAATACATTTCCTGCTAGCATTTTGTAATCATTTACTAATTCCTGATGAATATTTGAATGAAGTAAAGGTTTTATTTCAATATCATAAAATACTAATGCTGTTTCATTTATAGCCAAACCTTTTTCTATCCAATGCTCTGCTAACGAATTTTCTTCATATCTAAAAAAGTCAGTAATTAGCTTGTCAGAAAACCAATCAGGCAATTTAATATTTGGGGGTTTTATATCTGAATTTTCTCCAGAATACGGTAGTAATTGTGAATTAGGAATCATGGATGAATTGTATAAATACCATTCAGAATCCATGATTAAGTAAATTAATTTTCTGGTTTTTAGTTTGGCTAACCAAGTTCGATAGCGAACTAGATTTTTAGGAAAAAGTCCAGGGTCTACAACCATTTTACGCACCTTATTTCCTATTCTTACTTGAAGCACTGGAGCAACATGATATCCCCAGTCAATTTTTCCGGTAGGCGAAATTTCTTTTTTATCTACAAATGAGATTAATTTAGCACTTGAAGGTGAATATACAATAGGAGCAAATGCCCATATTTTAGCGCATTTATAACCTTTAGTTTCTAGAAGTAAACTTATATAGTGCGATATGTTGTGGCAATTGGCTTGTTGGTATCCAAATGGTATTTCTGATTCTAAAATTGAAACAAACAAGGCATTAGCTGTATTTTCGTTAATTACAGATGCTTTTCTTGAAGATAAAAGAGGGTGTTTCTTTTTGATGATATTTTTATTTTAAACTACCGGAATAACATCTACTTCTACTTTAACTTTATGATCGCCAGAACTGAAAATAATACCTTTTAATGGTGATACATCAGCAAAATCTCTGCCGTAAGCAGTTACAATATGTCGTTGTTGTGGAATTATATTATTAGTTGGGTCAAATTCACACCATCCCATTTCAGGAATGTAAACTGAAATCCAAGCATGTGAGGCGTCAGATCCTTCTAATTTTGGTCTTCCTTTAGGCGGTAGCGTTTCAATATAACCACTTACATAACGAGCTGGAACCCCTACGCTTCTTAAACACGCTATGGCTAAATGTGAAAAATCTTGACACACACCTTTCTTTTCTTTTAAAACAGTTTCAAGTGGAGTGTTAATATTTGTAGAACCTGATTTAAATTTAAATTCAGTATATATTTTTTTTACCAATTCTAATACACCTTCAAAAAGTGATTTTTCAGGAATTAGGCATGTTTTTGCAAAAGCAATTACATCTTCATTCCAGTGAATAAATTGACTTGGTAACTGGTATTGTAAAACTTTAATTTTTAGGTCTATATCTTTTTTGTATTGAAGTATAGCTTCTTCTAAATTAATTGGATTAATGGGTTGAACACCACTATTTAAAACTTCAATTTCGCTAGAAACGGATACTTTCAATGACTTATGAGATTCATGAATGGAGAAATAATGTTGTACGTTTCCAAAAAAATCTGTTCGACTGAATATTTTTGAGGGTTGAGGTTCAATTACAATTTTGAAATTTTCACATCTTTGTTTAGACGAATTCAATGGCTCTAAGCATAAAATACTTTGATAATTATGAACAGCATTTGCATAAGTATAAATAGTTTGATGTTTTAATTTATATTTCATCAGTATCTATTTTTTCAAGTGTATCTATGGCTGAGTGTTGCATAACCGAATGATTAAAATAAAGACCCGCTAGATTATTGGAAACATTCGATATGAGTTCAAAAACAGTTGAAAGTGTTTTATCTAATTCTGGTCTAAATTGTGTTTCTTCATCTATTTGGATTAAATTTTCGGCATCGATTAATTGAATAAATGTACTTGCCTCAAGTGCTGATTTTTCGGCAATACTTAATCTTTGTGGTTCATTTGTCTTTGGTAATTTAGAAAGTAAATAGGATAAATTATCCAACAAATAAGAAAGAGTATAAGGAAGGTTTTTTTCTAAAAAAACCATATTGATTACCGATTTCAAACTCAGATGCGATTTGTATATATTTCGATATTGAGCTAACAAATGGTGATTTTCGAGTATTGCTTCCATTAAAAAAGTTTCTTCTTCATCTTCTTTTTTGAAATTTAAGGTAGATCGAAAAACAGAGATTAGAGATAAAATTCGCTCTACATTTTTTCCTGTTTCAAGAAGATAAAAGCCATTATCTCTTGGTAATGTTTCAAAAATATTACCATAAAAAGAGAAAAGGCGGATGTGTAATTTATCTAATGTATGGGTAACTTGATTTAAATTATTGGTGTTTGTCACTTTTAGTTCATAAAAACTATCTTCCACTAAATTAATGATGCGCCTTGTGTCATGATTCCATTTTTCGCTTACTTGATTAATGGTGTTTAGTAATGATTGAACATTATAAGAAACAGATCCAACTTTATAAGGGTCATTGATTAAACAAAGCAATTCAGAAATAGGGTTTTCAAAAATAGCTTCGGCATCAAATTTTTCATCGCTTTTATCCATTTCTCCTACAAAACCAGGATAAGTTTGGGTAAGGTGTGTTAGTGATTTGAGTAAAACTATTAAAAAATTAGGTTGTTTGTTTCCTTGTTTGGTTACATTTTCGTTAAGTCTATTTAAAATTATTTTAAGAAAACTTCGAAGAGCCATTGTTCTTTCGCTCAATCGTCCTACCCAAAATAAATTCTCTGCGTTTCGACTTGTTAATGAATTATTGAGTTGATTATTACTATTTTTTCTTTCAATAGTTTTTTCTTGATATTCTAATTGAGAATCAGAAATTACCCAAGTATCTTTTGAAATCCCACCTAACTGATTAGAAATTTCAAACTTATCTTTTACCGCTGAACTTCGGGTTAGACCACCTTGCATCAATTTATATTCATCACCATCAGCAATCATAAAACAACGCATAGCTGCATATCGTGGTTCAATTACGCCATTTATGAAGGAAGGTGTTGTGGACAAACTTACTTCTTCTTGAGCAACATAATCTTTCGGGTTTTTTAAAATCTGATTTTTTAAATCTTCTAATTGGTCCTGTTTTAACAAACGAGCATAAATTGATCTAAAGCCTTGTTTTCGATTGGTTTTTTTAATAATTAATTTAGGTAAATTTTCTAAAACAAAGTTCAATTCTTTTTCTTGACCACACCACCAAGTAGCAACTGAACTCATTAATAATGGTTCGTTTAGCAAAAATTTACAAGCATTTTGCATAAACGCCATTAGTCCGTAATTTTCTAAAACACTTGTTCCTATTGGATTCATTATTGCAACATTGCCCAAACGAAGCACTTGTAACAAACCAGGAATTCCAAGTAAAGAATCTCTTCTTAGTTCTAGTGGATCACACCATTCATCGTCTAATCTTTTAACAATGACATCAACACGGTCGAGCTTATCAATAGATTTAAGCCATACAAAACCATCACGAACTAATAAATCATTGCCTTGTACTAGTGTGTATCCTAAATGGGAAGAGAGATAAACATGTTCAAAATAAGTTTCATTTCCGGGGCCAGGCGTTAAAAAAACAACATTTGGATTTTCATTAGTGTTATTTCCAAGTGAATCTACTGTTTCTTGTAATTGACTAAAATAAGGCGAAAGTCTTCCTCTGTACGTTTTTTGGTTGAGTTCGGGCAAAATTTTACTCATTACAATTCTATTTTCTAAAGCATATCCTGCTCCAGACGGAGATTGGGTTCTATTGTCTAATAACCACATTTTTCCATCGGGACCACGAGCTAAATCTACTGCATAATTCAATAATTGTTTGTTATGTTTTTGTTTGATATCAAAACAGGGTAAAAGAAAACCTGAATTATCAAAAATTAATTCTGCTGGAATAATGGCATTTTTAATCAATAATTGAGGACCATAAATATCTTTTAATATCAAATCTAATAAATGTGCTCTTTGTTTTAATCCTTTTTCAATAGTTTTCCATTCCGATTCATGAATTAAAAAGGGAATAGGATCTAGTTTCCAGGCCCGATTAGATTCTTTGTTAGAACCATAAACGTTATAAGTTACACCGTTTTCTTTTAATTTTTTTATTATTTCTTGATTTCTTATTTCTAATTCCTCAATTCCAATAGACTCTAAAGTATCAAAAAGTCCTTGCCAATAGGGTTTTACTTGCCCGTTTTGGTCAATAACTTCATCATAAGAATTAATGGTTTCTTTATAAGCGTTGAGTAATCCCAATGAAATATCTTGAATCATTTTTTAGTTTTGAAACATTTTCAATTAATAGTCTTGCAAAATACTAGTTTTAATTTGAAAGACAATTAATTTTTTTTGAATTTGATATTATTTTTTTGCAACCCAAAAATGTCTTAAGTCCAAAGTATTCGGATATTCTGGATTTACCAATTCTATTGGTGTATCTGGTTTTAGATTTGATTTGTTTTGCGCAACAAATCTTGAAGCTGTTGGCGAATTTATTATAGGTGCAGTTTGTTCAGATGTACTAGATGGTGTATGACCAAAATCCCAAAAACGACTAATTTTTCTTGACTCAGCTTCATAGCTATTGACAGGATAGGTTTCAAAACTTCTTCCTCCAGGATGCGATACAAAATAAGTACAGCCGCCTATTGATTTATTATTCCAAGTATCGACTATATCAAAAACAAGAGGTACATCGACACCAATATTAGGATGTAATGCCGATGGTGGATTCCAAGCTTTGTATCGAATTCCTGCAACATATTCTCCTTTTGTGCCCGTACTTCTTAACGGAATACGACACCCTTTGCATAGCAAAATATGCCGTTCTGGTATAATTCCTGATATTTTTACTTGCAACCTTTCTAAAGAAGAATCTACAAAACGGGCTGTGCCATTACTTGATAATTCTTCGCCCAAAACATGCCATGGCTCAATGCCTAAACGTATTTCTAATTGAATATTATCTACTGTAATCCCGCCATGATGCGGAAAACGGAACTCAAAAAAGGGGTCAAACCAAGAGATGTCGAAATCATAACCATCGGCTTTCAAATCATTTACCACATCAATCATATCTAAATAGGCAAAATGTGGCAACAAAAATTTATCATGTAATTCGGTTCCCCAACGTACTAGTTTATGTTCATAAGGATTTTTCCAAAATTTGGCTACTAATGCTCGAACCAAAAGATTCTGAACCAGATTCATGTGTTTGTGTGGTGGCATGTCAAAAGCTCTTAACTCTAAAATTCCTAATCGCCCTGTAGATGAATCGGGTGAATATAATTTATCGATACAAAATTCAGTTCGATGTGTATTGCCAGTAATATCGGTTAGTAGATTTCTAAAAATACGATCCACCATCCAAAATGGAATATCTTTATCTTTTGGTATTTGTTCAAAAGCAATTTCCATTTCGTACAAACGCTCATCACGACCTTCATCGATGCGGGGTGCTTGACTGGTTGGGCCAATAAAAGGCCCTGCGAAAAGATAACTTAAAACAGGGTGATGTTGCCAATAAGTGATAAGACTTCGTAGTAAGTCGGGTCTTCTTAACATGGGGCTATCTTCTGGTTTAGCCGCTCCCAGAGTCACATGATTTCCTCCGCCAGTTCCAGTATGTCTGCCATCAACCATGAATTTTTCAGTTCCTAAACGAGCAAAAAATGCTTCTTCATATAAGGCAGTAGTGTTATCAACAATTTCTTGCCAAGATTTAGCAGGATGCACATTAACCTCAATCACACCAGGATCTGGAGTAACCATCATTTTCTCTATGCGATAATCGGTTTCTGGTTGATAGCCTTCAATTCTAACAGGTATTTGTAATTTTTCGGCAGTAGTTTCTACTGAGGCAATTAAATCTAGATAGGTTTCTAAATAATCAGTTGGAGGTAGAAATACATAAATGATACCGTCACGCTCTTCAACACACATAGCTGTAGAAAACGTTTCTACTTCAAATAATAAAGGTTCTTTCTCCCAAGAATCTTCGGTAGATTTTGATGTTTCAGTTGCTTTATAAGCTTCGGAAGTACTTCCGTATCTTTTATCTAAATTTTGATAATACTCTCCTAATGGAGGTAATTCTTCAAATAAACTACGAGACACGGGCTGTTCTCTTTTGTTTTTAGACACTTTTGGCAAAGATTCTAAAGGTAATCGTAAGCCAATAGGGGAGTTGCCTGGTATTAAGTAACATTGTCCTCGTCTAAATTCCCAAACACAGCTTACCCAGTTTTTGGTTTCGTGAATCCATTTTAGAGGCAAAACAAAACCTGAAGGATTGTTTAATCCTTTTTCTAATAATTTGGCTAATGTGTGACGTTGTATAGAGTCTTTTAGATTTACAGCAAGAGGATCAAGATTTACAGGTAATTTACCTTCTTCCAAAGCCCAATAAATAGGGTCTTCATAAGTTGGATTAATATTTTTAATATCTATACCAAGATGTTTTGTTAATTCAATAGCAAAACGTTCGGCATCGTGAAAATTGAATTTAACTCCATCTTCTTTAGCAATCAAAGCATCATTTTTCCATAATGGAAATCCGTCTTTTCTCCAATATAATGCGTATTGCCAACGCGGAAATAACTCACCCGGATACCATTTTCCTTGACCAAAATGGAGTAATCCACCATGAGCAAATCGTGTCTTTAATCGAAGCGCTAAGTCATAAGCTAATTTCCGCTTTAATGGGCCATCGGCGGTAGAATTCCATTCAGGAGATTCATAATCATCAATTGAGATAAAAGTAGGTTCACCGCCCATAGTCAAGCGAACATCACCTTCTATTAGGTCTTTCTCAACATCATTACCCACTTTCATGATTTTATCCCATTGTTGTTCGGTATAGGGTTTGGTTACCCTTGGATCTTCGTGAATGCGAGTTACTGTATTGTCAAATTCAAAATTAACTTGACATACTTCGCTAGCACCAGTTACTGGAGCTGCACTTTCATAATCTGGAGTGCAACATAAGGGTATGTGACCTTCGCCAGCAAAAAGTCCAGAGGTTGGATCAAGTCCAATCCATCCTGCGCCTGGCAAATAAACTTCAACCCAAGCGTGTAAATCGGTAAAATCGTTTTCTGGTCCTGAGGGGCCGTCTAAAGATTTGATATCAGAAGTTAATTGCACTAAATAACCCGAAACAAAACGCGCTGCTAAGCCAACACTTCTCAGTGCCTGAACTAATAACCAAGCAAAATCTCTGCAAGAACCGCTTTGAATAGTAAGTGTCTGTTCCGAAGTTTGAACACCTACTTCGAGTCGAATATTATACTGTAAGGTTTGAAAAACTAATTGATTGGCAAATACTAAAAAATCAACGGTTATTAAATCTTTTTTCTGAGCCAATTTACAAACAAATTCATCAAATCGACTTCCTTTTTCTTTAATTTCAAGATAAGGAATTAATTCTTTATGGAGATTATTATCATATAGAAAAGGAAAATTTTCTGCATATTCTTCTATAAAAAAATCAAATGGATTGATTACTTCTAGTTTTGCTATAACTTCAACTTCAACTCTTAATTCGGTTGTTTTTTCATTAAAAACAACTCTAGCTTGAAAATTACCAAAAGGATCTTGTTGCCAATTAATAAAATGATTTTCGGGATAAATTTTAAACGAATACCCTTCTATGGAAGTTCTGGAATGAACAGCCGGTCTTAATCTAAAAATATGAGGAAATAATTTTACGCTTCGATCAAATTTATAGGCTGTTTTATGAGAAATGGCTATTTTTATAGACATGAGTATGGGGCTAATTAGGGAGTTGTTTTATGTTTGCAAAGATTAAAAAAAAATCACAATTTATCGAATTTATATGATAATAATAAATTTATTTTGTTTAAATTAAGCTTTAATTGTGTATTTTTTGATTTTTTTGTTACGAATAATGCAAAAACGGATTAAATTAAAAAGAAGCTAATTATTTTATTTTCTCTAATTCTAGTTTTAAGCGATCTGATTCATTTTTTAAAACTATAATTTCATTTTTTAGAGATTCAATTTCGCTTTCCAATAAGTCTATTTGTACTTTTTTCTCTTCAGGTGTTCGTAGCATTTTAAAACTAGAGGTATCATTTAATTTGTTTTTTAAAATTTCAATAGTAATCCTTTTATCGTTTACTAATTGTTGAATTTCAACTATTTTATTATTGATAGTATCTTTTTTTCCTATCAGTAATCTCTCGGCTTCTTTTTGCTGCTGTTCGGCTAATACTATTTTTTGTTCTTCAATTTCTTTTTGTTGTAAAACATATTGTTGATTTTCTATGTCAGTTTTATGATTTTTAATCTCTAATTCTCTGCTTCTTGAATCTTGTAAGTTGTTGAAAATAGTAGTGCCAATGGCAAGTATCAGTATTCCAGAAATTACATAAAATGTATTTTTAGAAAAGCCTAGAATTTTTTGTTCTTCCTGATTTTTTTCTATTTTTTTATTGGATATTTTGTTTTGAGTAGGTCTAAAAGGTGGTGGAATAACCATAAATAGACTGGTTAATTCGGGAATTTCTTCAGCTGTCTTCCAGTGTTCCATTCCGTCAAACCAAACGGGAGTTGATTTGTTTATTTTTTTTACTTTTAATTCTTCTATATCAAATGGACCACTACTTTCAGAGCCGTTATGTAGGAAATATTTTTTCATATTGTAAAACAAGGAATTGTATTTTTTTTGAAATATAATTTGATTTTTTTTGATGAAATTAAAATCATTGTAAATATAGCAACAACTTTTTTATAAAAAAAAACACGACTATTAAAGTCGTGTTCAATTGCAATTTAATTCAAACTATGTCCTTCTGTTTCCTTCTCTTGAAGAAGAATTTCTTGCCTCATCTTGATTTGACCTAGAAGATTCTGTTCTTTGAGGAGTTGTTGCTCTTTGTGAGTCATTTCTATTTTGAGAATACTCTCTTGAAGGCTCGGCTCTCTGAGGCGTTGTTGCTCTTTGTGAGTCATTTCTATTTTGAGAATACTCTCTTGAAGGCTCGGCTCTTTGAGGCGTTGTTGCTCTAGAGTTATCGTTTCTATTTTGAGAATACTCTCTTGAAGATTCAGTTCTTTGAGGCGTTGTTGCTCTAGAGTTATCATTTCTATTTTGAGAATACTCTCTTGAAGATTCAGTTCTTTGAGGCGTTGTTGCTCTAGAATTATCGTTTCTATTTTGAGAATACTCTCTTGAAGATTCTGTTCTTTGAGTCGTTGTTGCTCTAGAATGTTCATTTCTTTGATTATCATTTCTTGAAACCATTGTTCTGCCATTTCTTCTTTGATCTAATTCAAAACGATTGCCGACGTCATTATTTCTTCTTGCAAAAGAATTATTCGGGTGCTGTTTTTCATAAGCATTAGAACGTCTAGAATTATAAATATTGATAGCTAAATTACTTCTTCTATAACTTACATAATTGTAATCATTATAAGTATTCAAGCAATTATTGATGTTACTTCTATATCTAAATACCGGGAATGGGTTCCATGTATAAAAGTAAGATGGGTAAAAATTCCATGTCCAACTAGAACAATACGGACGATAATTAGAAATCCAAAATGAAGCATAAATTCGAGGTGTGCTATAATAAACTGGCTCGAAAATATAATTATTGCCATACATATAGTTATTACCAACTACTTGAATACTTACATTATCATACCAATCTTTTTCTACTTCGATAGTAGCAATATCTTGGTACAAATCCCTATCGATTACAGATTGTATAATAACGACATGCGTTCTTTTTTGTACCGATTCTATAACTCTTAGATAGTCAACTTCATTATCATAATTTAAATCCAAATTAGATATTTGAAGTCTTGGATCATTCAAACGTCGTTCAAAATCTTGTAGGTTTCTAGAATCTCCAAAAATTGAGGCTACAGCTCTAAGATCTAGATTATCACTAATTTCAGAGTTTGTAGAATTTATTATTGTTCTATTTTGTGCTTGTACTGATAAACCTAAAACAGAAGTCAAAAGGGCTAATAAAAGGAATTGAGTTTTCATAATATTTTTTTTAATTGTTTGATTGTGAATAACCAATTACTGTGCCAAAGAAAAAAAGTATTAATAATGAATTGATTTTAAGGTAATTAAAAAATTAAAATGCACATTTTTATTTTTATAATAGCATTACAAAAGGTATAAAAATTAAAAGCCAAGTAACGCAACTGCATTTCTTGGCTTTTAATGAATTAATAATTTTAATACCTATCTCATTCTTTTTTCACGGTACTGTTGTAACAACTTTTTGTTGAAATTTTCTTCGGATAATTTTAATTTCATGATTTTTATTGATGGAAGCACTCCTTTCAAACTGAGAATAAATTTCTTGCGATTTTGATAAATTTCCTCCTCAATACTTTCTGATTGTGTTAAAAGGACAGAGGCTTCTTTTTCGGTCATATTTGTAAAAGCTTCATTATCCATTCTATCCATAAATGATTTCATTTTTTTGCGTCTTATTTCATTTTGTTTGTCATCATATGAATTGTATATTGGCCAAAAGACGGCTGCTTCATCAGCGGTTAATGATAATTCATTAGTGATAAACGCTACTTTCAAAGCTTTTATTTGCTCTCTTTTTTCTTTTAGTCTAGGTTGCGCATTTGAAAAAAATGAAATAAGTACTATAAATAATACGGCGAGGTTTTTGTTTTTCATAATATAATTAATTTAATATGTATTCTTCTAATTCTGAGTTATTTGACAGTTCATTTTCAATTATTTTATCTTCAACATTAAGTTTAACATTCATTTTTTTAATATCTTTTTCGTCAAGTAAAGAGGCTAAATCACTATCAGTCATCGAAGAGCCATAAACAATATACTCTTCTACAGAGGATTGATTTAGATCAGAATAAGGATTTTGTAAATAGTTGTAAATAGGAATCGACAACCCTAAAATGAAGATAGCAGCTACTGCATACATCCATTTTTTTCTTTTGGCGTAAAGCGAAATTATTTTTGGTTCTTCAGAATTGAGTTTAGGCAATATTCTGGAAGAAAAATTTTCAAAATAATTTTCTGGAACTTTAAATCCAGTTTTTATTTTTGGATCGTTTTCTATATTCATTGTTTTCATAGTATTCATTAGACTACATTATATATCTAGGGTTTAATCTTTGATGACAAAGGCTTCTACTTTTTTTACAGCATGAAAATAAGACGCTTTTAAACCACCTACTGAAGTTCCTAAAATTTCTGATATTTCTTCGTATTTTAATTCTTGAAAATATTTCATTTTGAAAATTAATTGTTGTTTTTCGGGTAACGATAAAATAGCTTTTTGCAATTTAATTTGTATTTCATCACCGTCAAAATAAATATCAGATTTTAAATTATCAATAGTTTTATTTTGAAGTGTTTCCGAAGAAACACCATTCTTTTTTGCTTTTTGTTTTAAAAAAGTGAGTGCTTCATTGGTTGCAATGCGATACATCCATGAAAAAAGTTTGCTTTCTCCTTTAAATTTATTCAAATATTGAAACACTTTTACAAATGTATTTTGCAATACATCGTCAGCATCATCATGATTCAAAACAATATTTCTAATGTGATTGTATAGTGGTTTTTGATACTGCTGCAAGAGTTTTTGAAACGCAAGGTTTTGCGTTTTTGGGTTTAATAATTCTAAAATAAAATCTTTTTCTTCTTGCAAAATACGATACTTATCAATTTAGAATTGAATAAATAAAAAAAGTTTAATTGAATTATATACAATTTAGTTGGCAGGAATTTCTTCTTCTTTGATTGTGTTTTCTGGAATACTATCTTGAACAGTTTCTGTTTCTGGTGCCAATGATTTCCCAATCCCTTTCGGGTGAATTGGAATGAATATCTCAGTAATCCATTTTGATGGACTATTTGTTTTGGATTTATCAATAACAAATACTTCAAAATGAGAATATAAGGTGTTCTTGATGTATCGTTTTTCTTTGATATAATCATTTGCTTTTTCTAAAGCCTTAATAGCATGAGCATAATCACCGGTTAGAGTTATTTTTACAACTGGATATGATATTAATTTTTTAGACATAATTTCGCTACCCTCAGTTATGAAAATCTCTTGTTTTATTGGAACACAAATAGATATTTTAGTAAATGGACTTTTTGTGTCATAATTGTGATAAATGATAAAAGGTTTTCCAGAAATAATAATTTTATTTTGTTTACAGAATTTAGTGATTTTATTAAAAACAATTTCAGCATTCTTTCTAAGCTTAGTAATTTCAGTAGTAAAAGTTTGTTCTAAATAAAAACAGGCTGGTTTAATCGATACTCCATCTAATTTTACTGTATAATGGTTTACTTCATAATCTAATTTTCGGTCTAAGTTTGCTAAGCTTTTTTCAAACATTGAGGAAATTTCGTTGACAAAATTACCATTAAATGTTGATAGAATTTTGTTTACAAATCCTAATTTAACTGTTGCTTTCCATGTTATTTTTGTGCCCTTTAAAGTGTCTTTAAAATCCATAGTAGCTTCGGATGAATTTCCGTTAAAATTCATTTTTTGAGTGATACTACTGTTTAGCTTACTGACTGAGGTTTCAATATCACCATTCCCTTCATTTCCTTCCCATGATAATTGAACGCCTTTGTCTGTTGAAGTGTTTTTATATTGGGTTATAGCGATAAGAGAATCTTCTACCGCCCATGAATTCCATTCTTTCCAGTTTTTAGAATCACTAACATAACTAAATACAGTAGCTCTGGGAGAATTAATTATGCTACTTCTTTCTATATAAAACTCGCCTTTTTGTGTGGCTACAAAAATAGATAAGGCAACCAAACTTAATAATAGTAATAGAAATAAGTACTTTAAAATTCTCATTATGTTTTTGTTTTTTTGTAAAGTTAGAAATTTTATTTATTAAGCTCATTTAAACTTTTAGTAAAATTAAAGAAAAAGCCAAATAATGCCAATTTAGCCAAGAATTATCAAGAAAATCGAATCGTATAAGTAAGGTTCTAAAGCTGTCAATCCAAGCAAAACATCTTTCATTTACAAAT
>JANMZS010000177.1:0-3576 GCA_031383535.1 Flavobacterium sp. | reverse complement strand
TATCAAAATCTTCTTCATTAACTACAAAAAGCGAAACACCTAATCCAGTGTCTTTGTTTAATAAATTTTCATAAGTAACTTCGACAGCTCCTAAGACTAAAAACAAAGCATTTATTTTAATTTCGTTTTTTAATGTTTCTGGTTTTGCTTTTTCTTGGCTGTAACCAAAAGTTAAAATTGTTAAACAAAATGCAATGAGAATGGTTTTCATGTTTTTCATATTTTTTTTCAAATATATATAATTATTCTCACTTTAAAATAGTTTATATATTAGAAATAAATTCTTTCGAATACTCTTTAATCTGGTTGCGAACTCTTCTGAATTCGCCAATTAATTCTTTGGCTGTTCCTGATGATTTTGAAGGGTCTTCAAAACTATGATGAATGGTTTTAGTTTGGTTTGGGAAAAACGGACAAGCTTCTTTGGCGTTGTCACAAACCGTAATCACGTAGTCAAAAGTAATCTCAGCATATTCATCCACGTGGTTTGAAGTATGTTTATTAATATCAACACCATCCTCAATCATTATTCCAAGTGCAAAGGGATTAAGCCCGTGTATTTCGACTCCAGCACTATAGACTTCGACTTTATCTTTGCCAAAAAACTGTAAATAACCATGTGCCATTTGGCTTCTGCACGAATTTCCAGTGCATAAAACTAAAATTTTTTTCATATTCGTATGTTTTTATTTTTCAGTGGTCAAATACGGAATCGCCTTTTTACCTAATTTGTGTTCGCTCACGCAAACTTTTTGTAGATGGCGATTTCATACCAATAACCATAATAAATTAATAATTGTAAATCGGGCGTCAAACCCAAAAATGATGTTTAATAGTGTTAGACCAATAGTGATAACAATAGGTTTTTTATATTTAATAAGTAGATTTTTCATAAAGTTGGGTTAAGTTAGCAACAGTCTTCACCTGAAGTGCAGCAACTAGTTTCTTGATTTAATTCTGTTTTTCCTGATGGAATACCACATTGCTCTTGTGCTAAACAAGCTGTTTTTTTGTTGAGTAACACAAATTCATTTCCGTTAAAATCTAAGTCGTATTTGCCAATAGTTTGTGTTTGGTATTCCACTTCCACTTCCATATCTTCAATTCCCAAGACTTTTTCAGATAACGCTATGATATTGATTAATTTTTGTGGTTTCAATCGGTGGTCAAAATCGTTAGCATCCCAAAGCTGAAAATTGGCAACCATTTCCTTGCGAACTTTGCCGCCACAGTCAATGAAGTTTTTAGTGATTAAGCCCACTTCAGTAACGTGGAAATGTTCTGGAACTGCTGTTCCATCGGCTAAGATAAAGTTTACTGTATCTAAAGAATTCAAAATATTTTTTACTTGTGAAAGTTTCATTGTTTTGTTTTAAATTAACAACAATTGCTTTTATTTTTTTCGATATGCTTGGTGGTTTTCTCAAAAAAACCTCTTATTTTTTCGAAACCCTCTTCGTTAATACAGTAGCAAATAGAAGCTCCTTCAAAGTTTCCTTTTATCAAACCTGCGTTTTTAAGTGCTTTTAAATGTTGTGAAATGGTAGGTTGCGCCAAAGGCAATTCGTTTACAATTTCTCCACAGATGCAACTTTCCACTTTGATTAGATAGTCTATGATGGCTATTCTTGCAGGATGTCCTAATGCTTTTAGAATTTCTGCTATTTCGTTAGTTTCTGAGGAGAAACCGATTGTTTTTGTTATTCCCATATTGCAATATTACGATATAATTTCTAATTGACAAAAATTATTGTGTTTTTTAATTAGGCTCAATGTCAATGGAATCAAAAATCTACAATCAAAATTATCAATCAATCTTAACTCAATACCATTAGTCTCAATGTCCTTTATCGGCTTTATTTGTAGTTCGTCAAAAAGTATTAACATTTCGATAAATTATCTTAACAAAGTCAATGATAGTAACTGTAATTGTGTATTTTTAGCTTGTAAAATGAGCTTATTTCCCCAAACGGAATATGCTTTTTTTAGTGGTTTCCCCAAACTACCTTATTTTATTACTTAACTTTTGAAATGTATCAGCATTTTAAATAACCAATACTATGGCTAACAAATTAGGTAAAGCCATTGAATAACTATACGTACATTATTATTGACGACAATCAAGAAAGCGTTTTAAAAACCAAAGCAATTGCTGACAGTTTTTCAGAACTTGAATTCGTGGCATCGGCAAATAACTACACGGATGGTCTACATCTCATCTTAGAACACACGCCCAAATTAATTTTTCTCGAAATTGACCCAGCTGACCAAAAGAGCAATTTGTCGCTGACACTCATCAACGAATTGCATCGCTATTTGACCGTGATTCCTAAAATCATAATCACGACCTCCAAGAAAGATTTAGCTTTTGATGCCATACAATATGAAGTGGCGGATTATATGATCAAACCAATGGAAAGAATAGATTTGGTTAAATCACTCTTGAAATTAAAAAAATCAATTGGCGAAGACGAGGCTTATGTTATCCAAAATTCAGTTTTTGACCACGAGCCAAAGACTATAATAGCATCAGCGGCAGCGCATACAGAACCAAAAGAAATTTCAAAAACAGAGCAACCGCTTATTATATGTATCAAGTCTTATGGGGATTATAGATATATTGATGCCAAAGACATCTGTTATTTTCAAGCTGATAACAACTCTACCGATATTCACCTGAATAATGGAGAAATGGTTACGGCGTTCAAGACCTTGAAACATTTTGAGGGTATTTTACCCGCTCCATTTGTTAGAATACACAACAGTTATATTGTAAACCGAAACTACATTTCTAGAATACACACAGGAAATACGGTATGTTACATTAAAAACACCACTACAAAACTGCCGTTCTCTAAATCGTATAAGGCAAATGTGGATGCTATTATTTCCGATTTTTCTAGCGGAAATTACCTAGAAATCTAAGAATTTGCCATCTACCCAGATTTGGCTATCATTCACTATCAAACAGCTACATTCTACCATATACCCCCGTAAATAGAGGGAATTTTGAGATATGCTATATATTTTTACGTCGTATTAAAGTGCTAAACGGCATTTATAACCAACAAAACAAAATATATAACATATAAAACCTCAAATTATGAAAAAAGTATTCTCAACCTTCGGATTAACTGCCTTAGTAATGATTTTAACCTCTTTTACTACGCCAGAAACTAACACTACAATTTTAGATAATAACACTAATACAGAAGTTGTTAATGGAGGAATTGTTTCAACAAGAAAATTAGATATTTTAGATGGAGGAATCGTTTCAACAAGAAAATTAGATTAATTTTTTTTAAAATCATATATAAGGCTGTCAATAAAATTGACAGCCTTTTTTTATGTCAATAGTTTTACTATTTTTGGAGAAATTCAAAACAAACTATTGAACAAAATTTTATACATAGCACTACTTCTTCTCTTTTGTTTTGGTTGTACTCAAAAAAAACCAAATAAAAAGACACTAAATCCTTCTAGTGATAGCCTTTCTTTTTTTTTAGAGAAAGCATATGATTATAATCTCGAAACTACCAAAAGAGAGTTTTATATCAAAAAGTCTTTTGTGCTAGT
>JANMZS010000174.1:0-6333 GCA_031383535.1 Flavobacterium sp. | reverse complement strand
ACGGCTACTTTCATCTTTAAATACTATTTTTTAAATGGAAGATGGAACGCCTAAAAATATTTTATCTTTTTTAAGAAAACATACTTTAACGTTTCATTGGTTTTTATTGATTATCTTCTTCTAAATCGTTATGATTGTCGCCACCAATACTGTACGAATTATTTTCTTCATCCTCACTCCCAATGCTTTCTTGGTCATCATCGAGTTCAGACCCTGGAATATCAAGATCATTTCCTGATTCATCTTGATTGAAATTTTTCTCGTTCCAAGTTGGTTTTTTCTCAATTTTGATAATTTCTTTCTTCTTGTCTATATTTTCGGGATTGATGTCGAATTCTTTATCAAATTTGTTATAAATGTCCTCACTTTCGGGATATTTAGGGTAACCATCTTTTTCTAATTGCTCGTTTGGATCTTTCGGAAATTTTTCTTTATCTTTCATTTTATTGTTTTCTTTTAAACACCTAAGAAGTTAATTTTCATTAAGTTGTATTATTAATGATAACCTACAAGGTCAAAAAAAAACCTCGCAGGATTACAAAAAAATTAAGAAGTACGAAACTCTTCTTCCAATATTTTTTTCTTTTCTAAATATTCTGATTTTGTAATTTTTCCTTCAGCATATTTTTTTTGCAAAATGTCAAAAGACGATTCTTTTTTACCTCTTTGACCCGGAATATTATAAGGAATTGCAAAGATCCAAACGATTAGAACTAACCACAAAAACCACCAAATAACATTCATTCCCCAATAATAATTTTCGTAATACATCATGTCTGTTTTATTTAAGTGTTATATTAATTTAAGTATCGTCTTAAAATCCAAGCTTTGGATTCGTGTTGTTGTAATATGCCTGTGAGTAAATCGGCTGTTCCCACATCATGACATTCGTTGGCACAAACGTCGATTTCTTTTCGTAATTCGGATATTATCATTTCGTGATCGGACAATAGCTCTGATATCATTGCTTTTTGAACAGGATATTTGTTTGGATGTTCCACAATTCTGGACAATAAAGTAAACTCACTCATGGTACCAATTGTTTTGCCCCCAAGTTTGTTGATTCTTTCTGCAACATCGTCTATAATAATTTCTAATTCAGCATATTGTGATTCGAATAATTTATGCAATTCCATAAAACTTTCGCCTGCCACATTCCAATGAAATTTTCTAGTTTTGATGTATAGAGTCATTTCATCCGATAGAATGACCGACAATAAATTAATACATCGTTGCAAATTAATTTCTGACATTCCTATTTTTGGTATCATACTTTTAAGTTTAAATAATCAGTAATCGTAAAATAATTTTACGATTCCTGATTTGTTATTTACTTTTAAAAATGTAGTTCCAGTTCGTTATTTACAGATTTAACCCCAGGTGCATTCCAAGCAATGCGCTCGGCTTCATCTTTTTCATAATAGGAATCAACCGTTCCAGAAAGTGTAACATTATTTTCTTTAACTTTAATGTGTATATCATCATCATTAATAGACCAGTTACGTACTAAAGCATTTTCGATAGCTAGTTTTTCAATTTTGTCTTTGCTTTCAGATTGTATGTGAATGTTATTTGTAACCCCAACTACACCCAAAAGATTTTTAATAGCGGTGTTTGATGCTTCTTTTTGATAATTCCAAATCACTATTCCGGTGAGAGTCACCCATCCATTTTCTACTTTCACTTTAATTTTTTCATCAGGAATTGACCAATTCCATTTGAAAGTATTAATTATTTCCTTGGCAATATCTTCATCCGATTTTTTGCCATAACTTCCATATTTAATTTCGATTTTTTCTACTACTGCCTTTACTCCAAAAACCATTTTAGCTGCCTGTTCTGCCTCAATTTTTTTGGCATAACTATCCACAGTACCTGTTAAAGTTACAATACCATCTTTTACGATTACACCTATTTCTGCAGCGTGCAAAAGGGGTTCCCATTTAATGGCATCTTGAACATCTTTTTGTAAAATTTCATTTGTTTTCATACGTTTTTTTTTTTTTAATTTCTAAATAATTTTCGAAACGTAAAGGTAATTTTTGTTGATTTTCAATTTGTTATAAAATTATTTTGATATGTTACAACTTTCATAGATTTTACAAAATCTGTAAACCTATAAATACAATTATAGAGATAATGATAAACAGAAAAACAGTATAAACAAATGCCTGACTCACACTGTATCGTTGTTGCAAATATTTGGCTGGATAACTAATTGTTTCAAAAATCGTAGCTTTTAATTTCTTTCGAACACTTTTTTCTTTCGATACATGTTTATCATTTTCCTGCATATATGAATCTATTGTTTTGTCAATGGCTTCGGTTTTGGATAAAATTATTACTTTAGTTTTTTGGTTAATATTTTTAATGAAATTGATGATTTTTGATCCTTCATCTCCAAAATAATAATTTTTCAAAACAATTACACTTGTATTCTCATCCAATTTTGTCATGGCTTGAACGACATTTGAATAAGTAAAAATGTTATAAATTGCACCAAATTTTTTTTCTAAAAAATGATGTAATTTCAATAGATTCTCCTGATTGTCTTCAACTATAAAAAGATTTTGGGTTTGATTTGTCATGATTTCATGTTTTTTTAAGTAATTCTATTTTTCGATATGTTCATTTAATCGGGATTAAAAATCGTTATCGTCAAATTCGTTCATTTTTTTTCTCCTATAATTATCCGATTTTTTTTTGACTTGAGTGGTAGTGAATAGTCTAAGTAATTTGAATCTTCTAATTTTTTTGCATCGCTTTTTTTGAAAGAAATGTTTTGTGCCTTTTTTTGTTTCATTTTTTTAAAATTTAAATTGATACACTAATCTTTTGTATTATCGGTTTTTGGAAATTTATTTTTGAATCCATTTTATTATTTTTAGAATTAAAACATTTTTCCATTTTTAATCGTGCCATTAAATAACTCACTGTTGATTCAGCTCCTTGATTTAAATTGATGTAATCTTCTTCTAATCCGTCATAACATCCACCAGTACAAGGATTGTAGATAATTTGTTTTAAGTGATTATTTCCTAAAAACCAGCTAAAACCCAATTCCATTTTTTGTAAATAGCTATAATCGCTGAAAGCCTCATAAAAAGAACTTAGAGCTATAATTGTATAAGCCACATCAATAGGCTGCTCACCACCAATATTTTCCTTGTTTTTTGTTGCATCACTTTGCATCCAACCTTTATTTGAAATTACTTTTATGCCTTTTTTGTTAAAGATTTTAGACAATAAAAAATCGAAAGAAGTTTTAGCAATAGCTCTATAAACAATATTGTTTGTCTCAAGATAAGCACACAACATAGCTTCGGGCAATATGCTATTTCCGTAGGTTAAATAACTTTCGAACCATTCCCAATTGGGTTTAGATTCGTGTCGGAACATTTGGACCAACCGATTCGCTAAATGTTCAACTAGACTTTTGTCTGATTGATTTTTATTGTTTTTATTACTATAATGTATCCCTTTTATTATAAAGGAGATAGCGCGTGGCGAATGTATTTTATCTACACAAATAAGTGCTTTTTGCAAGGTGAATTTGGCATCTGAAACCAAATCTTCGGACAGTAAATCACTCATAGAAATTAAATACCCTAATGCCCAAATGGCTCTTCCGTTAGCATCTGCTAGATTTTCATCATTTTGTTTGGTAAACTTTCTATTCTCATCAACATAGTTTAAAAAATACCCTTCCGATTGTAAACAGTGCTTGATAAATTTATAATACAACACTATATAATCTAAATCGGCTTTATCGTTAGTTAACTCAAAATGTTGGCAAATAGCTACTAATGCACGTGCATTGTCATCTAATGTATACCCTGAATCGACGTCGGGCTGATTGATTATAGAAAATTGAATCATTCCGAACGATGTTGTCAAATTTTTGAAATGTTTTAGATTAATTTCAGGAAGTGTGTAATGTAATTTTATGATACTGTTTGTTTTTTTAAATAATTTGGCATGAGCGATTGCCGAATTTTCCCAAGCAGTTGGTGCTAATTTGTGTATTCCGTTTGCAGATATGCTTTTGCGCAATTGTTCATCATTTAGTAATTTTAGTACTTGTTCTGCTAATTGTTGTGGATTCTCAAAATCGATTATTATTCCGGTTCCGTTTTGTAACACTTCTACAGCATGTGGAATTGGAGTTGAAATAATAGGACAGCCACAACTTATAGCATACGAAAAGGTTCCGCTAACGGTCTGGTTTCTATCTTTTGATGTAAATAAATAAATATCGGTAAGTTGCAAATAATCCAACAATTCATCTAATGGTAAATACTGATTGATGAATTTTACGTTGTTATCCAAATTCAAATCGGTGATGGTTTTTTGTAAACTTTCTCGGTAAATCTCTCCTTCGCTTTTCGCAACCGAAGGGTGTGTTTTACCTATCACTAAGAATAAAACATCGGGCTCTTTTTTTACAATAGTTTGCAAGGCATTGATAGAAGTTTCGATGCATTTTCCGGAACTTAACAATCCAAAAGTGGAAATGATTTTGCGACCAGCCAAATTGTATTTTTCTTTTAAAATGGCTTTGTTTGAATGTTCTACTAAATGCGTTCCGTGTGGAATTACTGTAATCTTATTTTTATCAATACCGTATTCTTTTGTCAATAATTTTGCAGCAGCATTGGTCATTACAATAAATGAATCAATAGCGTTATCCATTGCTTTAATCATATTTTGTATGCTTTCATTTGGATTGGGCAAAACAGTGTGAAAACCTAAAACGATTGGCTTTTTTATCGATTGGACGAATTCAATGAAATCAGCTTCATTAGTTCTAAACAAACCAAATTCGTGTTCGATAACCACCATCTGAATGGCATTATTTTCATTGATATCATTGGCTAATTTTAGATACGAATTATGATTATCCGTTTCTAACACATATTCTACAACTCCAGAATAAGTATGTTTATCGTTTTCTAATTCTAATGCGGCAATAATGATATGAAATGCTTTTTTAAATTTGGCATTTAAAGCATTGATTAAATCCTGAGAAAACGTTGCTATACCGCACTCACGAGGCGGGAAAGTGGTGATAAATAGTATTTCAGGTAAATTAGTTTGACGCTTTCTAAAATTTGAAACTATTTTTTTTTCGTTTTTATGATTGAAATCGAAATTAAATTTCGGGTTTGTATGCGCATTAATCTTGCTTTTCATCTTATTTTTTATTTAATAGTAGTTCGTCTAATAGCTCTGATAGTTGTATTGATGCGCAAGCAATTCTTTCGTCGGCTGCACCATAATAAATATACAATCGATTGTCAAAAACAACTGCTCCGGTAGGGAAGCAAACATTATTGACCTCTCCTTTTAATTCCCACTCTAATTCGGGTTTGAACAAAGGGTATGGCAATCGAGCAATTTCAAGTAAAGGATTTTCTAAATCGAATAAAGCGGCACAAGCCGAATAAACATAACCCTCTAAACTGTCTTTTACACCATGATAGATAATCAACCAACCCAGTGGTGTTTCGATAGGAGGACAACCTCCACCTACGTAACTGATTTCGTGATTGTATTTTGGCGTTAGGAAGATAAAATCATTATAATTTAGAAAATAATTTGTCCAGTATGTAGGTGTTAAATCTTCTAGTTTTTCAACACCAAGTACAATTTGAATTTCAGGTCGAATGCGGTGCATGAAATAAAATTTACCCTTTATTTTTCTAGGAAATAAAATCACATTTTTATCCCAAACGAGCATTTTGACACCGTCTTTTTCTAAAATTCCTTTATGTTCATTGAAGCGGAAATATTTTTCATGGATAGAGTCATGGGTATGGGCCATGGCATTAAATTCTTCGTAAGAAATTTTTGGAACTATAATTCCCTTCTTTTCAAAATGAATTAAATCGGTTGATGTAGCCAAGCATCCCAAGGCATTTACACCATCAAAAGCGGTGTAGGTTAGGTAATAAACCCCTTCAATCTTAACAATTCTAGGATCTTCTATACCATGACTTTCATAATCAAATTCAGGAACTAAGAGGGGTTTTTCGTTTCGATGCTGAACTTTTAAGGGGGGCTCTAAACGGCAATAGCCAATACTAGAATGATTGCCTTTACTAACAGCTCTGTACAACAGGTGCACAAAATTTTCTTCTCGAATGGCAGCTGGATTCAAAACACCTTCATTTTCAAAATGTAGTGTTGTTTTTTGTAGTATTATGCCATCTTTATGTACTTTTATCATAACTTCTTATATTACCATGGTTATTAAAAAAATCTTTATAAAGGTCGAATGCATTACCCATTAATATGTTATATAACTCTTTGTAGAAGTTGCATTATTCTTTG
>JANMZS010000089.1:0-3921 GCA_031383535.1 Flavobacterium sp. | reverse complement strand
TGTTTTGTTGTCATAATTTATCAGACTTTCAAACGCTTAAACAATTTTAAACTCATAAACTTTTAAACTTCTAAACTAAAGTTTATCTTTGCACCTTTAATTCGAAACTCATATAATGAACAAATTATTGATTGTTGGAACGGTTGCTTTTGATGCTATTGAAACCCCTTTTGGTAAAACCGATAAGATTTTAGGTGGTGCAGGAACTTATATAGGGCTTTCGGCTTCTCATTTTAACCTTCAATCAGCTATTGTATCGATTGTTGGCGATGATTTTCCTCAAGAGTATATCAATTTATTGACTGATAGAAACATTGATATTTCAGGTCTTGAAGTCGTTAAAGGTGGGAAAACGTTCTTTTGGAGCGGTTTGTACCACAACGATTTGAACTCCAGAGATACTTTGGCCACCCAATTAAATGTTTTAGCAGACTTTCAACCCAAAGTGCCACAGAATTTCAAAACTGCCGATGTGGTCATGTTAGGAAATTTACATCCATTAGTGCAAAGTAGTGTATTGGATCAGATGGAAGCCAAACCAAAATTAGTGGTTTTGGACACCATGAATTTCTGGATGGATTGTGCCTTGCCAGAATTATTAGAAGTAATCAAACGTGTAGATGTTATTACCATCAATGATGAGGAAGCAAGACAACTCTCGGGAGAATATTCACTAGTAAAAGCCGCTGCAAAAATTCACACTATGGGCCCAAAATACGTTGTCATTAAAAAAGGAGAGCACGGAGCATTATTGTTTCAAGGAAAACAAATTTTCTTTGCTCCCGCCTTGCCATTAGAAGAAGTTTTTGATCCAACTGGCGCTGGCGATACCTTTGCAGGTGGATTTGCAGGGTTTATTACCCAAAGCGGGGATGTTTCTTTTGAAAACATGAAAAAGGGAATTATTTATGGATCGAATTTAGCTTCCTTTTGTGTAGAAAAATTTGGAACAGAACGAATGTTAGGATTGGAAAAAGAAGAAGTGGTGTCGAGATTGAAACAATTCAAATCACTAACTCAATTTGATATAGAAATATAGTGCAAAATTGTGAAGCCTCGGAAACGGGGCTTTTTCAATAAAAAATAACAACTACAACAAGAATACGATGAGCGACGCGATCAAACATGAATGTGGTATTGCCCTTTTACGATTAAAAAAACCGTTACAGTTTTATAAAGACAAATACGACACGGCTTTTTATGGAGTACAAAAAATGTATCTTCTGATGGAAAAGCAACACAATCGTGGGCAAGATGGAGCAGGTTTTGCCAGTATTAAATTAGATGTTGAGCCCGGAGAACGATATATTAGTAGAGTGCGCTCGAATGAATCTCAGCCTATTCAAGATGTATTTGCTCAAATTAACGATAGAATTAACGAAGAGCTCAAATTAAATCCAGAATTCATAGATGATGTCGCTTGGCAGAAAAAGAATATACCCTACATCGGAGAATTATTTTTAGGACATGTTCGATACGGTACTTTTGGGAAAAACAGTATTGAAAGTGTTCATCCTTTTTTACGTCAGAATAACTGGATGCACCGAAATCTGATTTTGGCAGGAAATTTCAATATGACTAATGTTAGCGAACTTTTTCAAAGTTTAGTTGAATTAGGACAACATCCCAAAGAAATGGCAGATACGGTTACTGTGATGGAAAAAATAGGTCATTTTTTAGACAAAGCAGTACGAGATTTATACCAAGATTGCAAGGCGGAAGGCTATACCAAAAGAGAAGCTTCACCTGTCATCGCAGAAAGATTAGATATCGCTAGAATATTAACTAGGTCATCTAAAAATTTAGATGGAGGATATGCTATGGCAGGACTTCTAGGTCATGGCGACGCCTTTGTTTTTAGGGATCCTGCCGGAATTCGTCCTGCTTATTTTTATGAAGATGATGAGATTGTAGTGGTTGCATCGGAGCGTCCTGTTATTCAAACCGTTTTTAATGTAGCCATCGAAAAAGTACAAGAGTTACAACCAGGAAAAGCATTAATTATCAAAAAGAATGGCAGTGTAACCCAAAAAGAAATCCTAGCTGCTACTGAAAAAAAAGCATGTTCTTTTGAAAGAATATATTTTTCGAGAGGAAGCGACGCCGATATTTATCAGGAAAGAAAGATGTTAGGAAGACTCATTCTGCCCGCAGTTCTTCAAGCCATTGATGAAGATACTGACAATACTGTATTCTCGTATATTCCAAATACTGCCGAGACTTCTTTTTATGGAATGGTCGAAGCGGCTCAGGACTTTTTGAATCAACGAAAGAATAACTATATTCTCGAAAACAGAAAAAAATTAACCAAAGAAAAACTCGAAGAAATTCTTTCAGTAAAAATAAGGACTGAAAAAGTAGCTATAAAAGATGCAAAATTGCGAACTTTTATTACGGAAGATAGCAGTCGAAATGATTTAGTTGCTCACGTTTATGATGTTACTTATGGTGTAATTAAACCTACAGACAATCTAGTCATTATTGACGACAGTATTGTGAGAGGTACTACGCTAAAAATGAGTATCATCAAAATGATGGATCGTTTAAATCCTAAAAGGATTGTTGTGGTTTCATCGGCACCTCAAATCAGGTATCCGGATTGTTATGGAATCGATATGGCAAAATTAGAAGGACTGGTGGCTTTTCAAGCAGCTTTAGAATTATTGAAAGAGCGAAATTTATACCATATAGTAGACGAAGTTTATATAAAATGTAAAGCACAAGAAAACTTAAAAGACAGCAAAGTTGTTAATTATGTTACCGAAATTTATGCTCCATTCAATCAGCAAGAAGTTTCTGATAAAATAGCGCAATTATTGAGTTCACCAGAAATTAATGCCGAAGTAAAAATTATATTTCAAACTGTAGAAAATTTACATCTATCTTGTCCTAAGAATTTAGGAGATTGGTATTTTACTGGCGACTATCCTACACCTGGAGGCAATCGAGTTGTAAATAAGGCATTTATGAATTTTTATGAAGGTAAAAACGCTAGAGCATATTAAAAAGTAAAATTAAGCACTTTGTCGAGTATTAGTGTATTTCATCTAATATATTTGATTAAAGAGTATTACATATATACTTTTGGTTCACCATAATATTAGTAGGTTAAGTTTATGGTAGATTTGGGGCAAAAAAGGTGAAAGCAATTTCACCTTTTTTATTGGAAAAAAGTCAAAGCCTCCTAACCCCCAAAGGAAGAATTATACCAAATAGACTTTAAATTCACTGGGAAAATTTCTGTTACAAACAATTCAAAACTAAAACGATTTTATTTGTGTTAATTCGTGCAATTTGTGTCTAACCATTTTTTTAATGCGTTTGACCTGCCGCAAATCTCTCACGACATTGAGCAGTGGGCTTTCGGGATTGAGGAACTTTTTTCAAAAATCAAATTTTAACTGTACAACCACCGTTTTTTTTTCTTCGGTATTCAAATTACTTAAAGAAATTCCGAGTAATCGAACAGAATCTTTCATTCGTTCCTGATACAATAATTCTTTCACAATATCTAATATCAAAACCTTATCCGAAATAAAATAAGGTAGTGTTTTGCTTCGTGTTTGTTGGGTAAAATCACTGTATTTTATTTTTAAAGTCACTGTTTTTCCAGCTATTGGATGCTTTTTAAGTCTTTTTTCCAAAATACTTGCTATACTTTCTAGTTGTTCCATCATAAATATCTCGGAAGACAGATTGCTTTCAAAAGTATGTTCGGCTGCGACGGATTTTGTTATTCTATCTGATTTTACCTCACTGTTGTGAATGCCACGTACTACATTATAATAACGTGAGTTCGATGTAAAAAAGTAAAAATATATTTGAAAAATAGAGATGATTTATGTAAGTTAATAGCTGACAACCAATTAATTACATTAAAAACCACCTCTATGTTAGATGCTAATAAAATTACTGAAATTT
>JANMZS010000031.1:0-11829 GCA_031383535.1 Flavobacterium sp. | reverse complement strand
CAAAAGCCCTTAAAAGGGCTTTTGTTACTATGATATTTAAATTTAATTTCTAGCCGATTTTCTTTTTTCGAATTTTGGACCTACTTTAGACATTGCACATCTAAATCCTATATAATCAGTAGCAACATCCTCTGGAAGATATCGTCTTTGTGCAGGATCTAACCAGTAGGATCTATCTCTCCAAGAACCCCCTTTATAAACACGTACATGATCACTTATAAATGTTGTTCTTTTGCTAGACTTGTCATATTTTCGAATCATATTACCTAAGCTATCAACACTAATATTATGTTTTGGAGAATTATACATTTCGCCATCCTCTTTTTCTTTTTTATTGTCAGACTCTGAATCTGCTCTATTAAAATTCATAGAAGATAATTTATCTCCATCTCTGTAATTCACGTTGTCACTTTTATCGAAATTATTTCTTAAGTAGGTTTCTTTTTCATCCACTGGAACCTGAACAATTTGACCAGGATAACTTCTAGAAACTATTCTACCGTTACTCAAAGTATCATATTTTATATTGTCCTTAGTCACAATTTCAATTTTACCGTCTTTTCCAATTTTATTTTTGGTGTAAATATTTCCTCTAAAATAATTAAAATCATTAGCTTCATTGTCCACAATAGGTCTGTAAACATCTGCAACCCATTCGGCTACATTACCTGCCATATCATACAGCCCAAAATCATTTGCAGGATAAAATTTAACAGATTGAGTGATATCGGCACCATCATCTGACCAACCTGCAATACCTCCATAATCGCCATTACCTTGCTTAAAGTTGGCTAACTGATCTCCTTTGCTTTGTCTTTTACCAGAACGGGTATAACTCCCTGACCAAGGGTATTTTTTCTGCCCTTTATATATATTATATTCTCTTTGTCCTACATCGGCTGCGGCTGCATATTCCCATTCAGCTTCGGTTGGCAGACGATATTCTGGTAATAAAATTCCTGAAGAACGCTGTGCATATAGTGGCTTTGCTGGAACTGTTGCTCTTTTTGCTCCAGTAGCAGCTGTTGCTGGAGTAGACGCTGCTGGATTAGTTGTTCCTCTAGGGTTTCTAGCTCCTTTTCTTCCTGCATAAACAATATCAGAATTCCCTCCATAAGCCGAAGTAGGAGTTGCTAAATAAGTTTCTGTATTAAAAAGAGTTTCTGCATTCACATCGTTAGTTTTTGCATCTTTTTTGATATAGAGATTTTTTTCTAATAACGCCTCATTCACACGCTCAGTTCGCCATTTACTAAATTCGTTGGCTTGAACCCAATTCACTCCAACCACAGGATAATTCGCATAAGCTGGATGTCTAAGATAATTATTAGTCATAGTTTCGTTATATCCTAATCTATTTCTCCAAACAAGCGTATCAGGACAAGCCCCTGGATAGATATTTTTATAATTTTCTTCCGTTGGAGGAAATATTTTTTTAATATAATCTAAATACTCTAAATACATAAAGTTAGTCACCTCAGTTTCATCCATATAAAAAGATTGAACGTGTTGCTGAGTAGGTGTATTATTCCAATCATGCATTACATCATCTTCTACTTTACCCATGGTGAAAGTACCTCCTTCAACAAAAATCAATCCCGGACCAGGAGTTTGTTTTTTATCTAATCCTTTTTTGTCTACTTTCCAGCCTGTAGCCCTAGAGCCACTTTGCGTACTCGATTTCTTACTACAACTAGCAAACCCTAGAATCAACATCATTACTAAAATGATTCCTAAAGCCTTAATTTTATTTACTTTCATACTCTTTGGTAGATAATAATTTAGATGGTGCAATATAATAATTTACCGTTAAATTGCAACATCATTTTTTTAATAAATAGATTACGGAGTGTTTTAAACACCTAAATACTCTGTAAAAACGCAAATTTATACTTTTTATTATTTATAATTTATTTATAAGATATAATTTTACTCCCTAGTAATAATTGTTGCTAATTAACGTTAAAAAATTCAATGAAAAAAATACATCTATTTTTCTTAATCATTTTCTCCTATATTTCTCATGCTCAGAATACGGGCACTGTTACTATTGAATGGCTTTCAAATAAACAAATGTGGATAGGTGAATCAAAAATAAATATTCCCGTTTTTTCTGGCGAATCATTTAACTATGATTCTTCAAAAAAATCTGTTTTATTCACTTTAAATATATCTGAATCTGGGGCAAATGAAGGTTCTTCTGTGCAAATCACTTCAATACAGTATGAACCTTTGACCGCTCAACAACTTGGAGATTTATCAGTAGAAAACATACCAACAACTCCATCCGAAGTTCTTAAAATCAATATTTCAAGAGATCTAAAACAAGCTTTTTTGGTTTTATCCCCAATCATCAAAAACAATACAGGATTTAAACGCATTACCTCTTTTTCCTATTCAATAAAGGAAAATACATCAAGAAATATTTCACAAAAAAAGACCCTTCGAAACACTGCAACTATTACAAATTCAGTTTTGGCAAATGGCAATTGGCACCAGTTTTATGTAGAAAAATCGGGTGTCTATAAAATTTCTAATAGTTTTCTTCAAAGTTTAGGTTTTAATACTAACGGAATTGATCCAAAAAAAATAAAAATTTTTGGTAATGGTGGACGAATGTTACCACTTTCAAACAATAGCTACTACCCGTTAGATTTAACAGAGAATGCGATACAAGTTATTGGAGAAAGTGATGGCGTTTTTAATAGTGATGATTATATCCTTTTTTATGCAGAAGGTGTAGACACTTATAGCGACGAAAGTCAAACCAATATAAATTTATACGATACCAAATCCTATTATTATATTACAATACAAGGTGGAGAAGGAAAAAGGATTGAAAATATGACTCAACCAATAGGAAACACCACAATTAATACAACTGTTTTTGATGACTATCAATTCCATGAAGTCGATCTTGTCAACATTGCAAATTTAGGAAGACAATGGTTTGGAGAATCATTCGAAATAGACTCAGAACAAGAGTTTTCGTTTAATTTTCCTAACATTGACACCGCTACTCCAATCAAACTAATGGTAAAAACTGCAGCCGCTGCCTATATAAATACCGATTTTAAAGTCTCTGTAAATGGTCAAAACACTGCTACAATCCCTATATCGGCTATTACGGCAAATTCAGCAACTAAATTTAACACTTCCTTTTTACCCTCAAATACTACTTTTCCTGCCTCGGAAAACATTAAAATTAAACTGACTTATAATAATAATGGAGTTCCAGGTTCAAAAGGCTATCTCGACAACATAAGGCTTTTTGCCAAAAGTAAACTTCAAGGATATGGAAAACAATTTCAATTTCAATATGATTTGTCGGCATCTAGTAGCGGTGTTATTAGTTATAATATTTCTAATGCAAGTGGAATTAGTCACGTCTGGGATATAACGGATATTTATAATGTAACCAAAGCTGAAAATCAAAACGCTGCTTCATTTTCAGTCAAGGCTAATCTTGGAGAACTTAGAAAATATATTGTTATAGACCCTAAAGATTATTATACCCCTTTAAAAAACAATAATCCAAAAATTACCAACCAAAATTTAAAAGGTGATTTTTATAACAACACAATTGATTATGCCATAATCACTCCTACTAATCTTTCAGTACAAGCCGAAAAATTAGCCAGTTTTCATCGTTCTAATTCGAATTTAAATGTCAAAGTAATTACCCTTGAATCAATATACCAGGAGTTTTCTTCTGGCAAACAAGACATCGCTGCCATTAGAAATTGTATAAAATATATCTATGATAATCCGTTAAATGAATCCAAAAAAATTAAATATGTCAACCTTTTTGGAGACGCTTCGTTTGATTATAAAAACCGAATAGCAAATAATACCAATATTGTACCTATTTATCATGCTTTAAATAGCAATTCTGTAGGAGAATCGTCTTATGCTTCTGATGATTTTTATGGGTTGATGGATGCTAATGAGGGTAATATTGGAGGTTTTTTTGGCGGGATAGATATCGCCACGGGTAGGATGCTAGTAAAAGATAGTAATCAGGCAGATGAAATGGTTAATAAAGTAATAGAATACCATGATATAAAATCGTATGGCAGCTGGAGAAATAATTTTGTGGTTATTGCTGATGATTCCGATGTAGAATCTGATGCAACATTACAAAAAAATCAAAATAGTTTAGCCAACACAGTAACCTCTGAAAAACCATTTATTAATGCCTCTAAAATTCTTTTAGACGCCTATGATCAGGAATCTTCTTCCGGTGGCTTTAGATACCCAAAAGCTAGGTCAGATATATTCAATGCTTTCGAAAAAGGAGCTTTGGTTTTTAACTATCTCGGACATGGAGGAGAAGATGGATTGACTGCAGAGCGAATTTGGGAAAAATCAGATGGGCAAAATTTGAGTAATCAATATAAGTACCCCTTATTTATTACTGTTACTTGTGATTTCTCTCGCTTTGACAATCCTTTTAGACCAACCGCGGGCGAATATACTTATTGGAACCCAAAAGGCGGAGCCATATCTATGATTACAACTATTCGTGAAATAGGACAATTTAGCGCCGAAAACTTTAATATATTATTTGCCAAAAATTTATTTTCTTATGGCTCAAATCAGTATACATCTATTGCCGAGGCTTTGAGAATTTCTAAAAACACAAATCCAAATTCATCTACGAATGTAGTGTTTTATATTGGTGATCCTGCCTTAATGTTGGCGATTCCTAAGCCCCAAATAGTTCTTACTAAGGTAAATGATATCCCAGTTTCACAAAATATAGATGATTTTAAATCACTATCTAAGATGAAGATAACAGGCGAAATTACAGATGAAAATAATACTCTTTTAACCAATTATAATGGTGAACTTTTCACCAACATATTTGACAAAAACATTACAAGAGCAACTTTAAACAATGATGGTAATAGTCCATCTATAAATTTCAATATACTAGGAGAAACCATTTACAGAGGAAATGCAACCATTACAAATGGGCAATTTGAATTTAGTTTTGTTGTTCCAAGAGATATTCGCATCCCTGTATCTAATGGTAAAATTAGTTTTTATGCTAAAAAAACAGGGCAATTGGAAAATGAAACAGGGTTTGATACTACCATAAAAATAGGTGGAATAAATGAAAATGCGGTGGCAGACAATATTCCGCCAACTGTTAAGTTATATATGAACGATGAGAATTTTATTTCTGGTGGTATCACAAACGAATCACCTTTTTTATTAGCAAATCTAGAAGATGAAAATGGAATCAACACAGCAAGTGGAATAGGGCATGATATTATTGCTATTTTGGATGGCGATGAAAGTAATCCTTATGTATTAAATGATTACTATCAAACAAGTCTTGATGATTTTACAAAAGGAACCATCCGTTTTCCTTTTAGAAATTTAGCAACAGGATTACATACTGTCACATTCAAAGCATGGGATGTATATAACAACCCCATAACAGCCGAAATACAGTTTATAGTAGTCGGTGATGAAACCGTGACATTAACAAATGTTTTAAATTATCCAAATCCATTTGTTAATTATACAGAGTTTTGGTTTACACACAATAGACCTTATGAGGCTTTAGATGTTCAAGTTCAAGTGATGACTATTACCGGAAAAGTAGTTTGGACAAAAAACCAAATCATTACAACTGATGGTTTTCTCTCTAGAGAAATTACTTGGGACGGAAAAGACGATTTTGGAGATAAAATTGCTAAAGGCGTATATATTTATAAGCTCACGGTCAAATCAAATTTGACAAATAAATCAACTGAAAAAATTGAAAAACTTGTAAAACTTTAATAAAATATTATATTTGTTCCATCAATATCTATACACTAATGAAAAAATTACCATTACTTTTTATCTGCCTTATTATTGTTTCTGCTGTAAAAGCTCAAGACATAGGTGACAGAGTTATAACCACAGGAGTATCCTTTTTAATGGTTGCTGCCGATGCTAGATCAGCTGGATTAGCCGATCAAGGAGTTGCCACATCTGCTGATGCTTTTTCACAACAATGGAATCCCGCAAAATATGCTTTTGGATTAAACAAAAACGGTTTCTCAGTGAGTTACACCCCATACCTAACCGACATTGTAAATGATATTTCTCTTGGTCAGTTTACTTATTTTAACAAATTGAATGAAAGAAGCGCTTTTGCAGGTAGTCTTCGTTATTTTGGACTTGGAAACATAGAACTTCGCGATAATACTGGAGCTCTATTAAACACTGTTTCTCCAAATGAGTTTGCCTTAGACGGTTCCTATTCATTAAAACTAAGCGAAAAATTTGCTATGTCTGTAGCGGCACGATTCATCAATTCAAACCTTAAAGTAGTTAGCGAGGTTGGAGATGCCTCTGCCGCAAGTTCTTTTGCTATTGATGTGGCAGGATTTTTTCAATCGGAAGAAATCGCATTTAACACCTTTAATGGTCGATGGAGAGCAGGATTTAACATTCAAAATCTTGGGCCAAAAATTAGTTATGACAATACCGAATTCAATAATAATTTTTTACCAGCAAATTTAAAATTAGGGACTGGATTTGATTTTATATTAGATGACTATAACAAAGTAGCTGTGAGCCTTGAATTATCTAAATTATTAGTTCCAACCCCGCAAAATGGAATAGATTTGAACGGAGACGGATTAGTTGATTCTGAAGATACAACCATTGCAAATAATGAATATAGCACTACTAGTTGGACTTCTGGAGTATTCAAATCATTTAATGATGCCCCAGATGGTTTTAGTGAAGAATTAAAAGAAATCACTTATTCATTGGGTGCTGAGTATTTATACCAAGATTCATTTGCCCTACGAATGGGTTATTTTCACGAAAGCCCACAAAAAGGAGCTAGAAAATTCTTTACCCTTGGAGCTGGATTTAAATACAACGTAGTAAATGTTGATGTTTCTTACTTATTCTCGGCTTCTAAGATTAGAAATCCATTAGAAAACACACTTCGTTTCTCGCTTACCTTCAATTTTGGTGATAAATATGATGAATATTAGCGGAGAATTAAAGTCTTGAGAAATACGTTTAAAACAAATGCCTTCCAAAAAAAATGGAGGGCATTTGTTTTTTTAATCAAATCGTTTCAAAAAACAGAATCTTTAAAAAAAGCAACTTTAAAGTCTATTTAAATAAGAAATTGTTATAAAAAAGAAAAAAAATACACAAAATTGCGCTATTAATTTTCCTAACTCCTTGAAATGTTCTATTTTTGCACTTCGAGTTTTCAAATTAGAAAATTTAAATAATAAAACGTTTTGATTCTGTCCTAAACTAACAAAAACCTTATATTCACAACTCCGTTTAATCTAAAGAATATAATATTGTTTTTTACACGAATAAAACAATAAAAAATACCTAAGAAGAAAATAAAACATGAAAGAAGTTACAAAAGAGGTTTATTTAAAGTGGTATGAAGACATGCTTCTTTGGAGAAAGTTTGAAGACAAATTGGCTGCATTATACATTCAACAAAAAATTAGAGGATTTCTACATTTATACAATGGTCAAGAAGCAGTTTTAGCAGGTGCATTGCACGCTATGGACTTGACAAAAGATAAGATGATTACTGCTTATAGAAATCACGTACAGCCAATTGGTATGGGTGTAGATCCCAAAAGAGTAATGGCTGAATTGATGGGTAAAGTTACAGGAACTTCAAAAGGTATGGGAGGTTCTATGCATATTTTTTCGAAAGAACATCGTTTTTATGGTGGACACGGAATCGTAGGAGGTCAAATTCCACTAGGAGCTGGTCTAGCATTTGGCGATAAATATAACAATACAGGTGGCGTTACCATGACCTATTTTGGTGATGGAGCAGCACGTCAAGGTTCGCTTCACGAGGCTTTTAATATGGCAATGTTGTGGAAATTACCAGTAGTTTTTATTGTAGAAAATAATGGTTATGCAATGGGTACTTCTGTAGATAGAACTGCAAATCATCCTGATATCTGGAAACTAGGCTTAGGCTATGAAATGCCGTGTGGCCCAGTTGACGGAATGAATCCAGTAAAAGTTGCCGAAGCAATGACGGAAGCGATTGAAAGAGCAAGACGAGGTGATGGACCAACATTTTTAGAAATGAAAACGTATCGATACAGAGGTCACTCTATGTCTGATGCACAATTATACCGCTCAAAAGAAGAGGTAGAAGAATACAAAAAAATAGATCCAATTACACAAGTTTTGGATGTAATCAAAGATCAAAAATATGCTTCTGAAGCAGAAATTGAAGCAATCGAACAAAGAGTAAAAGGCTTAGTAGAAGAATGTGTGAAATTCGCTGAAGAATCACCATATCCAGATGTACAACAATTATACGATGTAGTGTACGACCAAGAAAATTATCCATTTATTCCTCACAAACTATAAATCTATTATGGCTACAATTATTACAATGCCACGTTTGAGCGACACCATGACCGAAGGAACTGTGGCAACTTGGTTAAAAAAAGTAGGCGATAAAGTAAGCGAAGGCGATATGCTAGCTGAAATTGAAACCGATAAAGCAACAATGGAATTTGAGTCTTTCAACGAAGGAACTCTTTTATATATCGGAATTCAAGAAGGAGAAACTGCGGCTATCGACTCTTTATTAGCCATAATCGGAAATGAAGGCGAAGATATTTCTGCTTTAATAAGCCCCCCAACTCCCAAAGGGGGAGCTGTTGAAAAAGAAACAAAAAATCAAGCTTCCGCCGAAAACAATATTCCAGCCTCGACTCCTTCCCCTTCGGGGAAGGTCGGGATGGGGCTTCCATCAGGAGTAATTGTAGTTACTATGCCCCGTTTGAGCGATACCATGACCGAAGGAACTGTAGCTACTTGGTTGAAAAAAGTAGGCGACAAAGTATCAGAAGGCGATATGATTGCAGAAATCGAAACCGATAAAGCAACAATGGAATTCGAATCTTTCAACGAAGGAACTTTATTATACATCGGAATTCAAGAAGGAGAATCGGCTCCAATTGACAGTTTATTGGCTATCATTGGACCAGCAGGAACAAACATTAGCGGTATTGCTAGTGGTTTTACTGCGGGAGGTTCTGCTCCAGTAGCCGTTGCAACTGAAGAAGCAAAATCCGCTCCTACAACAAATGTCACCCTGAGCGCAGTCGAAGGGCAAGAAGCACCAGCTGACGGACAACGTGTTCTAGCCTCACCATTAGCAAAGAAAATTGCTAGTGATAAAGGCATTCAACTAAATCAAGTAAAAGGTTCAGGCGAAAACGGTCGTATCACTAAAACTGATGTGGAGAACTTTACGCCACAAGCTACAGCTGCACCAGCTACAAACACTACTCCACAAGATAAATCAGAAACTGTAGCCACCCCAAAACCATTTGTTCCAGCAGGACAAATTGCCACAGAAGAGATCAAAAACTCTACAATGCGTAAAATCATTGCAAAACGATTGGCAGAATCTTTATTCACTGCACCACATTACAACTTGGTAATCGAGGTAACAATGGACGAGGCCATGAAATCAAGAGTGATTATCAACAGCGTTCCAGACACCAAAGTATCTTTTAACGATATGGTGATAAAAGCATCTGCATTGGCATTGAAAAAACACCCAAAAATAAATTCACAATGGACACCAGAAGTGATGATAATCAACTATCACGTGAATATTGGTGTAGCCGTAGCTGTTGAAGACGGATTAGTGGTTCCTGTATTGCCATTTACAGATGGTATGAGTTTATCTCAAATTGGAACTAGCGTAAGAGATTTGGCCGGAAGAGCTAAAAATAAAAAACTATTGCCTACCGAAATGGAAGGAAGTACTTTCACGATTTCCAACCTTGGAATGTTTGGTATAACTGAATTCAATTCTATCATTAACCAACCGAATTCAGCAATCCTTTCTGTTGGAGCAATTGTAGAAAAACCAGTTGTGAAAAATGGACAAATAGTGGTAGGAAACACAATGATGTTATCTCTAGCTTGCGATCACAGAACTATCGATGGGGCAACCGGAGCACAGTTCTTGCAAACCTTGAAACAATATATTGAAAACCCAGTGACGATGCTAGCGTAATAGCTGTTTAGTTTATATATGAAATCCCGTCCCGATTAAAATCGGGACGGGATTTTTCGTTTTCGAAAGTATAAATCATTAATTTTGAAATCTTATTCAAATCAAAATAATGCAACCAACCATCACGATTATTGGCGCAGGAATTTCAGGCTTAACGGCTGCCGTTTATTTACATCAAAAAGGGCACAAAGTTCAAATACTTGAAGCAACTGATCGTGCAGGAGGACGAATCAAAACCGATATCATTGATGGATTCAGACTCGATAGAGGTTTCCAGGTTTTATTGACAGAATATCCCGAAACGAAAGCCTTATTAGATTATAAAAAATTAAATCTGAAACGATTTTTGCCTGGTGCAACCGTACTTTATGACGAAGGACAATTCGAAATTGCTGATCCGTTTCGACGTCCATCGGCAACATTTGCCACAATATTTGCTCCCGTTGGTTCCCTGAAAGATAAAATAAACACCTTTTTTTTGAAGAACAAATTAGTTAATATTTCCATTTCTAATCTATTCAAACAACCTGAAATCGAAACTATGGCTCAACTCAAAAAGTATGGTTTCAGTCCAAAAATGATAGATCGTTTTTACAAACCTTTCTTTTCGGGCATTTTTCTAGAAAACGATTTGAAAACATCTAGCAATATGTTCGATTTTGTAATGAAGATGTTTTCTGAAGGCGATGCTGCTATTCCAGAATTAGGTATGGAAGAAATCCCAAAACAATTAGTAACTATGCTTCCAGAAAATTCCATTCAATACAATGTGAAAGTTAGCGCAATCGAGGATAACAAAATCATTTGCGAAGATGGGTCAACTTTAGATGCGGATAAAATAATTATTGCTACCGAAACTATTGGTCTTGCTAGCAATTACATTTCGAAAACGAAACAAAATTTCCATCAAGTAACTAATGTTTATTTTGAGGCCAAAATCGCACCCACCAAAAAAGCGGTTGTGGTTTTGAATGCTGCAACAACTAAAAAATGGGTTAACAATTTGACAGTGATGTCCAATGTTTCGAATCAATATGCGCCCGCAGGAAAAGTATTAATTTCCGTTTCCTACAACGGAATTCCAGCAATTGACAACGCAACTCTTGCCGAAAATATGAAAGCCGAATTGAAACAATGGTATGGAAACCAAGTTTCAGCTTGGAAACTATTGAAAACCTATCGCATCAAATATGCCTTGCCCAATCAAGAAAAAGTGTCCAATGACGTTGACAATTCTGAAATAAAAATCAACGAAAATTTATTTATTTGCGGGGATCATTTATTGAATGGTTCCATCAACGCCGCAATGAAATCAGGACGAATTGTTGCGGAGTTGATTGAGGAATGTAATGGTTTTTAAATACTTCTTTAAGAAAAACCATTTAATCTTCAAATAAAAAAATCTAATCGTAGCTTATTTCTCAAGGCCTACTGACCTTGCGAGGAAAATAATTAATATTCGTCAAACTGTCTGCTTTTTTCAAATTTTTCTCAAAGTAGATTCCTTCTTCATAAAACTTTGCTAAAACATCAATACAATAAAATTCCTCTTTTTTAGCTCCTTCTTCTAAATAACGTGAGTTCGATGTAAAAAAGTAAAAATATATTTGAAAAATAGAGATGATTTATGTAAATTAATAGCTGACAACCAATTAATTACATTAAAAACCACCTCTATGTTAGATGCTAATAAAATTACTGAAATTTACTTTATTATAGATGAATTCTGCAAAGAATTTGACAAAACCATATCTGCTCATAGCTTAAATGAAAAA
>JANMZS010000029.1:0-2229 GCA_031383535.1 Flavobacterium sp. | reverse complement strand
AGGATTTCTTTTTTATCTAATTTCATTTGTCGTTGCGAGTTTGCGAGGCAATCTTTATTCAGACTGATTTTCAGTTATTTTTATTTAAACTGATTTTAGATTGCAAAGATAGTAAGAAGTTTAAAGGTTTAAAAGTTTATGGGTTTAAAAGTTAGTATATACAATTGATAAAGTTTTGTTAGCGTTTTTTTTGTAATTATTTGTAAATTTTTTTAAAATTAGGATATAATTACAAATAAATGAATACATTTGTTTTTTGTAAATTTTTTATAAATTAGGAAATAATGATAGAAAAAGCGCCAAAATATGAACCTGAAAAAACAACTGGCTTAATATTTACAGCTCTAAACGTTTTAGAGACAAATGAAGATGTTAAAAGATGTGAAGAAGAATATTTGTATTGGGATAAAGTTAAATATCAGAAAACTCAATTTAAAGACAACAACCTTCTTTGGCATTATATAAAAATTAAAAGAAATTCTATTGAAAAAAAAATAACAATTTTTAATTTAATTAATTGCAAATATGGGATTAATCATTACCTCCAACAAAAACTCCACTATTTAGATTTCAATTTTGGCGCAGGAATTCAAAAGGAACAATTGCTTAACGATATGGATAAATATCATTATTTGACGAACGCTTTGATGGAAGAAAGTATTTTTTCGTCAATGATTGAAGGCGCAACTACAACCAGGGTTAAGGCCAAAGAAATGCTCCGAAAAGGGAAAAAACCTTCAAACAAATCGGAGCAAATGATACTGAATAATTATAAAACGATTCAATACATCAGCGACAATAAAGAGGAAGAAATTACTATTGAGAAATTTTTTGAAATTCATCGATTAGTAACCGAAAGCACCCTTGAAGCGGAAAACTGTGGTGTTTTCAGAACCTCAAATGATGTTCTAGTGATGAACCAAATTACAGGTGAGATTGTACATACTCCGCCAAATTTTGAAGAACTTGAAGAATTGATGAAATCGTTTTGCGATTTTTTTAATAACAATCCAAAAGAAAATTTTATTCATCCTATTGTAAAAGCGTCTATTATACATTTTTTGATCGGTTATATTCATCCTTTTGTTGATGGAAATGGGCGAACTGCTCGTGCATTATTTTATTGGTATTTATTGAAAAATGGGTATTGGTTAACAGAATATTTGTCTATTTCGAGAGTGATTCTAAAAACCAAAACACAATACGAAAAAGCATATATATACACCGAGATTGATGAAATGGATGTCACTTATTTTATCCAATACCAAGTAAAAGTATTAACGCAAGCCTTTGAAGATTTAAAATCATACATATCCAAAAAGAAAAAAGAAGAAAACAAACTTTCTAAATATTTAAAACTCCAAAATATTAATGAAAGGCAGGCTCAAATTTTATTTTGGATAGAAGAAGATAACAATCGATTTTTTACAGTAAAAGAAATAGAAACTATTTTTAAAATTACAAACCAAACTGCCAGAACAGATATTGAATATTTAGTTGAGAAAGGATTTTTAAACAAAGTGAGCGTCAATAATAAATCTTTTAATTATTGGGTTGGGGAAAAATTTAACGATGCTTTTTTGTAATTATTTGTATCCCGAAGCTTCGGGATTAAAAAATAGGAAATAATTACAAATCCATTTTTGGTGTCCAAAACACCTTCGCAAAATCTTGAATTTGATTGTCAATGACAACAATTCCTTCGCTTTCTAATAATTTCTGCATAAGATTTGTGCCGTCAAAATGATGTTTTCCAGTGAGTAATCCTTTTCTGTTTACCACTCGGTGTGCTGGAATATCTTCCTTATTATGACAATTATTCATTGCCCAGCCTACCATTCTAGCAGATCGAGCTGTTCCCAAAGCTTTTGCAATAGCACCATAGGAGGTTACTTTTCCGTATGGAATTTGTCTCGCGATAGCATATACTTTTTCGAAAAAATTATCTGTTGTATTTGACATGAATTACCAATAATATTGAATGATATTCCATAAAGTAATTACTGAAATCATTCCTGTGATGCTTCCGATGATAGTGTTTATGTTTTTGGTTAGATAATCTGTTTTGCTTTCTATTCGATTAAAAAGGGTGATATAACAGTAAAAAACTAAAAACGACCCTAACACAACTCCATTTACAAAGATTAAAATTGATGTTGTGTCAAAATTAAATAATTGGAAAGAAGCTAAACTTATACTAATAAAAACATAATAGGGAATGGGTAAAAA
>JANMZS010000011.1:0-11313 GCA_031383535.1 Flavobacterium sp. | reverse complement strand
CGACTCCTTTACTTATGGAGGAAGCCTCATAGGTCTAGCGAATCCTATTCCTCAAATTCAACTTTCGGCTGAGTTAGAACAACTCCGATTCAATACTGATTATAAATCAATTAATAACTACGGTGGTTATTCTGATAATTTTTGGAATACTGCATTATATTTAGGAGCTGGATATAGAACAAGAAATGTAACTGTTGGGTTTCGCTATGATGTTTTGCATGATAATAATAGCTTATACAGCAGCCCTTTTATGCCATTTGTTAGAGTTTATTTTTAATCTAACTGTATTTATTTCTAAACCACACTTTTTGCCATTCTCTTTTTAAAATTAGAAAAACAACTTGTTCTGCTAACGATACTAAATCGGAGCCGTCCAATTTTTTAATTTCATTCTCAGACACGTCGATGATGTAAAGCAAATTAAGGTATTCAGCGAATTTGTATTGAATTAATCGGTAGATTTTTTCGTGTAATTGAATTTTCAATTCTTCGGGCGAAATACTTTTTGGAAAATCTATTCCTTCGTTGGCTAGATTAAAATCTTTGTTGATTTGCTCAATCAATTTCAAGTACAAGGCTTCCTTTTCGGCTTCTTCGAGTAGTAAATCGGTATTTATGGGGGATATGAAATTCATTTTATATTCATTAACCCTGTCAGGGTTTAAAACCCTGACAGGGATCGGGTTATGATTGTAAACTAAACTTTTCTACTCATTAAATTTTCTCCAAAATTGGTAAGCATTGCTTTTTTGTCTGGGGAAACATTCATTTTATACAAAGTTTCAAAAGCTTTTGACGTAAAATTTTGAATTGCTATTTGTGTAGCTTGTGATGCTCCAGTAGCATTGAAAAGTTGCTTCACTGCATCAATTTTAGCATCATTCTCTACTAATTGAAGCGAAAAAAAATGCAATAGTTGTTCTTTTTCTTCTGGTTTTGCAAATTCAATTGCTTTGAGATATAAATAAGTTTTTTTGTTTTCGATAATATCACCGCCCACTTGTTTTCCAAAAGTTTTTGGATCACCAAAAGCATCTAGATAATCATCTTGCAACTGAAACGCCAATCCTAAATTGAGTCCAAAATCATAAATTAAATCGGCATTTTCGGGAGAAGTTTCGGCAATAATAGCTCCCATTTTCATAGCTGCAGCCACCAAAACTGCGGTTTTGCACTCAATCATTTTCAGGTATTCCGGAATAGTGACATCAATACGGGTTTCAAAATCAACATCCCATTGCTGTCCTTCACAAACTTCGAGAGCGGTTTTGCTAAATAATTTGGCTAATTCTCTAAAAATTGCAGGTTCATAGTGTTCAAAATATTGATACGCCAAAATTAGCATTGCATCGCCAGAAAGAATTCCGGTATTAATATTCCACTTTTCATGAACAGTGGCATTACCTCTTCTTAAAGGGGCATCATCCATAATATCGTCATGAACCAACGAAAAATTATGAAAAACTTCGACTGCCAAAGCAGCAGGAAGTGCTTTTTTATAATCGACATTAAAAACTTCAGCACTCATTAAGGTCAAAATAGGTCGCATTCGCTTTCCGCCCAATTGTAGAATATAGCGTATAGGTTCATACAAATTTTTGGGCTCCTTGATGGCGTATTGAGATTCTAAATAATCTGAAATAAATTCTTGGTATTGTTGAATGGAATGCATTATAAAAAGTTAGAAGTTAGAAGTTAGAAGCTGGAAGTCTATTTAATAATACTAATTTCTTCTTTTAAGTTCACAGCTTTTAACTAGACAAATATAATTGAAATATATCGTATGACAAACTTAAGTTTATGCACTACTAATTCACAAATTAACAATGCCTTTTTATCACTTTCGACCAACAGTTTGATTTTCTAACCCCCTGCTTCATTCTTCCTGCTTCCAACTTCCTTCTTCCTTCTTCCAACTCCCCCAATGCAACCTAATTAAAAATACTTTGGAAACTATTTGCGTATTAAAAGTTTCCGTTTTACATTTGCAACCAAAATTATTCATTTCCATTTTAAAAATGAAAGAAAAAATAATAGCAAAGGCAACCGATATGTTTTTAAAACTTGGTTTTAAAAGCGTTACTATGGACGATATTGCTGGAGAAATGTGTATTTCTAAAAAAACAATCTACAAATATTTTTGTAATAAAGAACTTCTTATTGCTGAAGGCACATCTATTGTTCATGAACAAATTCATCAAGGTATTAATGCTATTATCGGTGAAAATTATAATGCTATCGAAGAAAATTTTGAAATTAGAAAAATGTTTAGAGAAATGTTTAAATCAACAGACACTTCTCCTATTTATCAACTAAAAAAACATTATCCAGAAATATACGAAACGGTAATCTCAAGAGAAATTGAAGAGTGCATCGCAGTATTCAAACAAAACACAGAAAAAGGAATAGTCCAAGGATTGTACAGAAAAGAAACCCCTGTGGATTCCTTTGTGAAATTTTATTATACCTTAATTTTTAATATTAATGAAACCACAAAACAAGAATCTGAGGTTTTCAAATTAGAAATGAAAGCGCTAGAATATCACACAAGAGCTATGGCTACTACCGAAGGAATAATCGAACTAGAAAAACAAATTCAAAACCATATTTTATGATGAAACAAATTGTACTATTTATTCTTGCATTAATTACAACGATTGTTAATGCACAAGAACAAAACTATTCTTTTAGTTTAGAACAAGCTATTAGCCATGCCTTAACTCATAATTATTCGGTAATCAATGCTGGACGAGATATTGCATCTGCACAACAAAAGAAATGGGAAACCACCGCAGCTGGGTTGCCTCAAATTAGTGGTAATGTTGGCTATTTGAACAATATTGACTTCACCCTTTCTGGAGTGTCGGGTAATGCGTTTAATCCTGACGGAGATCCAAATGGCATTAGCCTTTTTGCTTTTGGCACCAAACAATCCATGTCGTCAAATATAACGCTGAGTCAACTCTTGTTTGATGGCTCTTATATTGTCGCCTTGCAAGCTTCAAAAACCTATTTGAAATTTTATGAAAATGCACAAAAGAAGACCAATAGTGAAATTAAAGAAATGGTCATCAACGCTTATGGAAACGTTTTGTTGGCTCAAGAAAGCAGCTTAATCCTCGAGAAAAACAAAGCTATTCTAGAAAAAACTTTGTCAGACACCAAAGAAACTTTCAAAAATGGATTGATCGAGGAAGAAAATGTAGAGCAACTTCAAATTACTTTAGCATCTGTAAATAGCAATTTAAACAATATCAAAAGAATACTAGGTATATCAAATAATATGCTCAAGATTACTTTAGGTATTGACATTAATGATGAACTAAAATTAACTGATAAATTAGATAACTTGACTATTGCTAATCTAGACCTTGGTTTTTCTCAAAAAGACTTTACAGTTTCGGATAATATTGATTATCAAATGGGTGCCAATTTTGAAAAACAAAGACAATTAGAATATAAGTTAGAACGATACAAAGCACTTCCTACTTTGGCAGCAGCCTATAATTTGGGTTACAACTCCTTTGCCAATGATTTTTCTTTTTTGGATGGCAATCAAAAATGGAATAAGTTTTCCAATGTTGGGGTCAATTTGAGTATTCCTATATTCAGTAGTTTTGGTCGATATGCAAAAGCACAACAAGCCAAAATTGCTTTGGAACAAGCCCAAACAAAATTGAGCGAAACAGAACAAAAACTAAAATTGCAATATGCCAATGCCAAAAGCGAGTATGAATTTAGCTTAGAAGAATTTACAACTGCAAAAAACAATTTGAATCTTGCAGAGAGAATCGAAAAAAAGCAACAAATAAAATTTGCAGAAGGTTTGTCAACCAGTTTCGATTTTAGCGAAGCCCAAAGACAATTGTACACTGCACAACAAAACTACCTACAATCTATGGTAAATATCATCAATAAAAAAGCAGCTTTAGAAAAAGTAATAAATAAGAACTAACACCATTTATAATGAAAAAAATAGCCATAATCACCATTTTAAGTTTTATTGTTTTCGCTTGCGGAAACAAAGAAAACAATCAATCTATTAGCAATTTAATAGACACCAAAAACGTATCAGCCTTAAATGAGAAGAAAACAGCTTTGCAAGCCGAAATCACCAAAATCGAAGAAGCTTTAGCAAAATTGGAAGTCAAAAAAGAAGAAGCTTTAGTATCTGTAGCTACTATCAAAGACACCATTTTTAGTCACTATCTGGACATTCAAGGAAATGTTGATACTAAAGAGAATATCTTGGTACAACCTGAATTCAGTGGAACCTTAACTTCTTTAACTGTTAAAGCAGGACAACGTGTTACCAAAGGTCAAATTTTGGGAAGAGTTGACGATGCTGGAATGAGCCAACAATTAGCCAGTTTAGAAAGTTCTTATGCCTTAGCTAAAACTACTTTCGAAAGACAAAAAAATCTTTGGGACAAGAAAATCGGTTCTGAAATACAATTTCTTCAAGCGCAAAACCAAATGACCGCTGCTCAAAAAGGAGTGGCTCAACTCAAGGCTCAATTATCAAAAACAATTATCCACGCTCCTTTTTCAGGAACCATCGATGAAGTTTTTGTAGAGAAAGGTCAGGTAGTGGCTCCAAGTCCTCAAGGATTAATGCGAATTGTAAACCTCAACAATATGTTCGTTTCTACTTCGGTTCCCGAATCTTACATCGGAAAATTAAAAGTAGGCAATCAGGTAGATGTTTTCTTAACTTCCTTAAACAAAACCTACAAAGGAAAAGTGCGTCAAATAGGCAATTTTATCAATCCTAATAATCGAAGTTTTGGTATTGAAGTAAGTCTTCCAAATCCAGAAAATTTGTTACGTCCTAATCAGGTTGCCAAATTAAAAATCGTAGACTATGTGAGCAAAGGTGCTATTGTAGTGCCTACAGGAATTATTCAAGAAGACGGAACAGGCTCCAACTATGTGTATGTTGTGGAAGGAAGCAACGGAAAAACAGGAACTGCCAAAAAAGTTATCGTAGAAGTTGGTAAATCATCAGACAATGTAACCGAAATTTTAAGTGGATTATCTGCAAATGACATCATTGTTACCGAAGGGGTCAACAGTATTTCTAATGGAATGAAATTGAATTTCTAGCCCCCTAACCCCCGAAGGGGGAATTAGCAATTATGTAACACAAGTTGAAAGGTTATCTTTTTATTGAATATTTATTAATCATAAATTCCTATTGACCCCTAGTAGGAGTTCCCCCTTTGGGGGTTAGGGGGCTTATATGTCACATCAAAGTAAAGAATTTAGCATATCAAGTTGGGCGATAGACAATCGCGTAACGGTTTATATCTTCACACTATTAGTAACCATTACAGGTTTAATAGCTTATACCTCAATGCCACGTGAAGATTTTCCAGAAATCATCGAAAACAAGGTCTATATTTCGTCTGTTTTTCCAGGAAACTCAGCCGAAGATGTAGAAAAATTGATTGTCAAACCACTCGAAAAAGAATTAAAAAACATTAGTGGTGTCGAAAAAGTAACGGCTAGTTCCTTTCAAGACTACGGAATGATCATTGCCGAGTTTTCAGATAAAGTGAGTATTGAAGAAGCCAAACTTAAAGTCAAAGACAAGGTTGATATTGTCAAAGCCGATACCGATTGGCCTAATCTGGATAATGGAAGTAAGGTAGAACCGAGCGTTTTTGAATTGAACATTTCCGAAGAAGTGCCGATTTTAAATATTCATTTGAAAGGGAATTACACTACCCAACAACTCAAAAAATATGGCGAAAGACTTCAAGATGATATTGAAGAAATTCCCGAAGTTAAAAAAGTAGAAATCCTTGGAGTGGATGATAAAGAGGTCGAAATAGCGGTTGATATTTACAAAATGACAGCAGCGCAAGTGTCATTTGATGATATTCAAAATGCGGTGAAGTATGAAAATATGACGCTTTCGGGAGGAAATTTGATTTCGCAAGGTTCGAGAAACAACATCCGAATTGTGGGTGAAATTAAAGACCCTAAAGAACTCGAGAATATTGTCGTAAAACATACTGGAGGGGTAGTATATCTAAAAGATGTGGCAACGGTTACATTCAAAGAAAAAGAAAAAACAACTTATGCTCGCGAAAAAGGCAAAGAAGTAGTCATGCTAGATGTGAAAAAACGCTCGGGTCAAAACATGATTTCTGCTATTGATCAAGTAAAAGAAAAACTAAAATTAGCGCATGAAAACTATTTGCCAAAAGACTTAGCAGTTGAACTTACTAATGATCAATCGGAACGTGTAGAACACCAAGTAGATGAATTGTCGAACCACATTATCTTCGGGATTGTGTTGGTTATGATTGTGTTGATGTTTACTATGGGATTGCGAAATTCTTTATTTGTGGGAGCCGCTATTCCGCTTTCGATGATGATTGCTTTTACCGTTTTATCGATGTTTGGTTTAACCCTAAACACCATGGTGCTTTTCGGATTGGTAATGGGATTAGGTTTATTGGTTGATGACGGAATTGTGGTCGTCGACAACGTTTTTGCCAATATGAAAAAGGGAATGCCGCGTATTCAAGCATCCAAAATTGGTATTGGCGAAATCGCTTGGCCTGTGATTTCTTCTACAGCAACCACCCTAATGGCGTTTTTACCTTTTGCACTTTGGCCCGGAACGATGGGTAAATTTATGATTTACTTCCCGATAACGTTAACGGTAACCTTAACCGCATCTTTATTTGTAGCGATGGTGGTGAATGCTGCCATGACAGGCGGTTCTATGGATATTGAAGATCGAAACGTAACCTTAAAATCAGCCAAAAATCACACTATTGTATTAGCTATAATTGGAATTGTATTTGTGATTATCGGAAACCTAAAAGACCTGAAATTTGCTCGAGGCATTGGGCATGTAGCCTTAATCTCATTGGGGCTAATGTGGTTGTACAAATGGAAAATGTACCAATGGACGCAAGATTTTCAGCATAGCTTTTTTCCGAGATTAGAAGAAAAATACAAACGTTTTTTACGAAAAATACTAGATGGTAAAAACGCTTGGTTTGCACTTGGAGGAATAATTGCGATGTTATTTTTATCGATATTTTTACTGGGAGCTTTCCCAAGACAAGTGTTGTTTTTTCCTGAAAATATCCCAAGACAAGTAATTACTTATATCGAATATCCTCAAGGAACCGATATCGACAAAACCAACAAAGCGACCTTGTTTGTCGAAAAACAAGTGATTGATATCATGAAAAAATACATCGATCCTAAAACAGACAAAAACTTCCTTGCCGAGAGTATTGTTTCGCAAGTGGGTGTTGGAGCTGGAAACCCAAATGTAGATGCAGGTTCGGCAAACGAAACTCCGTTTAAAGGAAAAGTAACTGTGAATTTCTCTGAATTCAAGTTTAGACGAGGTGTGAATACATCGGATGTTTTAGATGAGATTAGAGCTCGTGTCAAAGGAATTGCTGGCGCAAAAGTAACGGTAGAAAAAGATGCCAATGGTCCACCTGCGGGTTATCCTATTAGTATACAATTAACTGGTTATGATTATGACGAAATGCTTCTTGAAGCCGACAAAATGATAGCCTTTATTGATGCTAAAAAAATTCCCGGTATCGAGCGATTAAATGTTGATGTGAACAAACAAAGCCCTGAGTTAGAGGTTAAAGTTGATCGTGTCAATGCAGGAAGTTTAGGCGTTTCGACAGGTCAGTTAGGATTCAATTTGCGTCGTTCTGTTTATGGTCAAGAAATATCTACTTTCAAAGAGGGCGATGACGATTACAATATCATGGTGCGTATGCAAGAAGATCAACGCAAGAACGAAAATGTATTGTTCAATCAATCGTTGACTTTCAGAAATCAAACCAACGGTCAAATGATGCAAGTGCCTATTTCGGCAGTATCACAAACCGAAAAAACCAATACCTATAACCAGATTAAAAGAAAGAATTACAAACGAATCATGACCATTTATTCGAATGTATTGACGGGTTATAACGGGGATCAAATTACCAAACAAATTGGTACCGAATTAAAGTCGTATCAATTGCCTAAAGGAATAACTTATTCGTTCTCTGGAGTGCAAGAAGAACAAGGCAAAAATCAAAGTTTCTTGATGTATGCTTTATTCCTAGCCATGGCAGGAATTACCATTATCATCGTGCTACAGTTTAACTCGGTGTCCAAAACCATTGTTATTCTGTTTACAGTGCTCTTAAGTTTTAGTGGGGTGTTTTATGGTTATGTGATTGCCAATATGGATTTTGTTGTGCTAATGACCATGATGGGAATCATTTCATTGGCAGGAATTGTGGTGAAAAATGGAATCGTACTGATGGACTTCTTCGTCTTACTTTTGGATAAAAAAGTAGCCGACAAAGGGGTCGAAAGCCATAATGATTTAACCCTAATCGAAATAGAAGAAGTCATTATCGAAAGTGGAAAAAACCGTTTGCGTCCTGTATTGCTTACAGCATTAACCGCTATTTTAGGATTGATTCCATTGGCAATCGGACTCAACTTTGACTTCTTTGGTCTGGTAACCGATTTGAATCCGCATTTGTATATGGGAGGTGACAACGTGATTTTCTGGTCGCCATTGGCTTGGACTATTATATTTGGTTTGTCTTATGCCACGGTTTTAACCTTGGTTATGGTACCCGTGATGTTCTTTTTGGTAAAACGAACGAAGTACTGGTTGCGGGACTGGAGATTGGCTAACGCCAACGAAGCATAAGAAGAGTATCCTCTTTTTTATAGAAACCACCTGAGATTTGATTTTGGGTGGTTTTTTATTTTTGTAGGAAGAGATTGAGTATATTTGAATTTTAATAAATAATACTCAACTACAGTTGAGCATATACAAGCAAATAGACTTTTTTAAATATAAAACTGAGCCTATAAATTAGTTAGCTACCATTTTAAAACAATCCTGCAATGAAAGATACAATTCAAACAAAATTAATGAATGAAAAGATTATTGTTCTTCAAACAAAAATCGATTCACTTATAACCTCTGATAAACTGCATAAATTACAATTCGATATTAATCAAAAGCAAGACATTATTTCCCAAATTAATACTTTTTATGATTCCGCTTGGTTAAAATTACTTTTTGTAATAACTGTTTTGGGAATTTTAGTGCCATTAATTGCTCAATACTTTCAACTAAAAAGTTTACGCGATTTAACTGATTTCATACAAAATCAATTAAAAGAAAGTTTTGATTCTAAACTTATAGAACTTAAAGAATATAATAAAAAAGAAATGAAAGATCAAATGGAAATTTTGAATGATAACATGGAAATAATAGATGCAAAAAATAAAAACTTATCTATTGAATTGGAAGGTGCGATTTATTTTTTACAAGGAAGAACTTATTTTTTGACTAATGAGTATGGAACAGCATTAAGAAGTTTCCTAAAGGCTGCCTACTATTGGTTAGACACTAAACAAATAGAAAAAACTTTAGTTCAATTTGTTAACATCAAAATTTGTCTCATAAACATAAAAGATAAAAGCATACTCGAAAAAATGAAAGTTGATCTTCCTGAAATTGACATAGAAACTTTTGATGAAATAATAAAATATTTTAGAAAGCATGAAAAGATAGAAGGTTATAGTGATACTTTTATTCAAATAGAAAAAGAAATTGAAAGGATTAAAAACGGCAGCTATCCCGAGCTGGTGCAATCTTCAAGCTCATAACACAACTTACGACTTCGTAGCTACAAAAAACCCCGAGCTGGTGCGAGCTTCAAGCTCGTACCCGCCACTTCCGACTTTTTAGCTACAAAAAACACCAAAGCACTTTGCTATAAATTAACACTTTTGCAGAGCAGAATTTGAAAAAAATGAGTAATCTAGAAATCCATATTAAAAAAATTAAAGACCCACAAAGTTGGCTCGAGTTCTATAGACAACAAAAACTACCCACGCTGGTGCGAGCTCAATGTCATTAAGTTAAAGAATATTGTCTATTAATTTGTCATTCCGACGCAGGAGGAATCTCAACAAACGTGAGCAACTGATGAGATTCCTCCTGCGTCGGAATGACAAATACCCAACATTTGTAGTCAGTAAATTCAAAAATTAAACGGTATTAGTTACTTACTAAAAAATTCATCAAAAAAGGAACAAAAAAATTAAAAATAAAACTTATGAAATATTTAATCCCCCGAGCTGGTGCGAGCTTCAAGCTCGTACCCGCCACTTCCGACTTTTTAGCTACAAAAAACACCAAAGCACTTTGCTATAAATTAACACTTTGCAGAGCAGAATTTGAAAAAAATGAGTAATGTAGAAATCCATATTAAAAAAATTGAAGACCCACAAAGTTGGCTAGAGTTCTATAGACAACAAAAACTAATTGGGGACATCCTTTTAGAAAAACTGACAAATTATAGAACAGCTTCAAAAAATCAAAGATGATATTGATGATTCAGACTTTACAACAATTTTTGTAAATGCTCATTATCATTGGGGAATGGCAATTGAAAACGGTTTAAAAGGTATAATTATAAAATCTAATCCTGAATTAATCGAATATGAGATAAAAGGCCAAAATGTAATTTTGAAGAATGTTTGTGGAAAAGCAGGTAAAACACATAATTTGTTTGAACTAGCTGTAATGGCAGGTGTTTTTGAGAAAGAAAACAACCTTTTTAAATGTCAATCTGATTACGATAGCTTAGAACAGGCTCTTTTGCATTTAACAGATATGATTAAGTGGGGAGCAAGGTATCCAATATCAAATAATACAGCTACTGTTTTCAAAATGACAAAAAGAATTCCCCCTGTTTTAGTATATGGATTTCATATTTTAGATGTTATACAACCTCTTTTCGACCTTTTTGACAGAGAAAGAGTTAAACAACTTAAACAACAAGTGGAATGAGAAAAAATACTGCTAACAGCCGTAGCTGTTGCACAACCCCAGCTTCGCAAAGTGTTCCTATGAAAAGCTGCGCAAATGTATGACTTCGTCGAATCTGCGATTTCCTGACTTTGCAAAGTGTTAATTCACAACACTATGTTCCTTTAGTTTTGCGTGGTTTTTTGTTTTTTTAGGAAGGTTTGTCTACATTAGCAACAAATATAACGAAACAAATTTTGGTTAATTTAAACGAATTTAGGGTTAGGCAGGAAAGTTTAAACAACGATAAACTAGTTAACAGTAATTGTTAAAAAAGCAGAAATAATGAAAGATGTAGAGAAATTTGACAAATTTGAGGAAATGAAGAAATCTGAAAAAAACAAAAATAAGATTTCTGAAAACAATCAAGAAATGGTTGAAGAATTTATTCAGTTATTGATAAAAAATTCTCGTAATGATGAAAATTC
>JANMZS010000024.1:0-15583 GCA_031383535.1 Flavobacterium sp. | reverse complement strand
TTTAGAGCTTTAGGCTGATTAATCATATTTTTATATGTGCGTTGAATACACTATAAATATACTGATTTTCAGCCTATTAATCTAATTTTAAAGAAGAAATTTCTTTCTTTTTTAGTTGGTTTTTCAACCCTTGATTCGCATGATAAACAATTATATCCTCTTTTTCAAAAGCTTTTTGTTTGGGAAAAATTGGAAACAATAAAATTGAACCAAAAATTCCAACCAAAAAAATTCCTCCAAAAACATATCCAAAAAAAGCAATTACTGGAGTCAAAAAATAATAGAAAAAATAAATTGTCATTTTCTTAAATGGCTTTAAACTCCAAAAGAAAAGAACAAAACCAGTTATATAAAGCATAATTTTAAAACCAAAAACTATTGGTTGACTAAACCCACAGCCAATTAATTTTCCAAAAATAAAATGTGCAATTAAAAAAATTAAAAGATAAAAATGGAACTTGTAAATATAATTTTTCATAAATCTGAAATAAAAAAACATTAATCTAAAATCTTCAATCCAATCTGCCTCTTCGCTTCGCCTATCACAAACGCAACTGAATTAGCAATATTAAAACTTCGAATTAATTTCGACATCGGAATGGTCAAATGATTTTCGAATCGAGCCAAGATTTCATCACTCAATCCAACGCTTTCTTTTCCAAAAACCAACCAATCACCATCCTGAAATTGAGTTTCATAAATGGATTTCTCAGCGTGGGAACTCATCAAGAAAACTCGAGATAAATCTGGAATTTGAGTAATCCATACTTCGATATTTTGATATTCGGTTACATCGAGATGCACCCAATAATCCAGTCCAGAGCGTTTCAGATTTTTATCATTTATCACAAACCCAAACGGATGAACCAAATGCAAACGGCTTTCGGTGCCTACACACAAACGACCAATATTTCCAGTATTGTTGGGGATTTCGGGTTCTATCAAAACGATGTTGAGCATAAAAAAAAGTTAGAAGTTAGAAGTTGGAAGTTGGAAAAAAAGCATCAACTTCTTTCACTTCTCCAGCTTGCAAATCATTCAAATATACGTTTCCTATTCGAATTCGTACCAATCGCAAGGTAGGAAAACCAACAGCCGCCGTCATTTTTCGGACTTGACGAAATTTCCCTTCATTGACTGTGATAGAAACCCAAGACGTGGGACCGTGGCGTTCGTCTCTTATTTTTTTTCCTCTGGTACCAAAATTTGGAATTTCACTGAGTATAAAAGACTCGCAAGGTTTGGTAATGTATTTCGTGCCATTGAAACCAATTTCAACACCTTCTTTCATTTTATCAATAGCTTCTTGATTGATAATTCCATCCACTTGCACATAATATTCTTTATCCACTTTTCTACTTCGGACAATTTCACTCATTTTTCCGTCGGTAGTCAATAAAAGCAAGCCTTCCGAATCCTCATCCAAACGACCAATAGCCATAGTTCCTACTGGAAAATCGTATAATTCACCCAAGAGTTTTTTCTTTCGTTTCAACTCATAAATAAATTGGCTTAAATAGCCGTAAGGTTTGTGGAGGATGAAATGACGGTGAGACATTTTTTAAATTTTATTATTTTTGGTAATCTTTCCAATTCCAACCAATAAAAAAGCAACAATAAAAAATGCTAAAACCATAAAAAAACTATTCACAAAAACTTGTTTATACCCTAATTGAATGACATCCACGAATGGATACGGGTAAAATTGAAAAAAATGTCCCCGAATTAAAGTATAAACCAAATACAAAAAAGGGAAAATAAGCCAAGAAAATATATTCTTAAATACCAAAAGTTTTTTATCTACAAATAAAAACCAATATACCAAAACTAGAATCGGAATAACGAGATGCAATACTTCGTCGACGATTTTTTGCAAACCTAATGGAGCCCACAGAAACCTTAGTATAACATTATAAACAAGTCCAACAATTGTTATGTATAGAGTAATTGCCGTAACATTTTTGACGTTTAAAAATAAAATTCCCAATTTCGATTTTGGTTTCAACCAAAGAAAAGTAAAACAAATCGCTACTAAAATATTCGATTGAATTGTAAAAAAACTAAAAAACCGAACCATTGTTTCTGGAACTGAAACTACTCTATTTGCAATTATCAAATACAATTGAAATAAAACTGCAAACCAACCTATTACTGAAATGATTGCAGTTAGGGCAGTTTTATTGATACGTTTACTTTCCATACTATTCTATGTTAATTATTGAATGCTAAATTGAGGGATTTATTGTTTCGATTTACAAACCTACAAAAAGAAATATAATGATGTCAAACTTGGGTTTTTACTACTAATTATAGTTACTAACGATTTATTTTGACAACAAAAATAGTTTTGTTTATATACAAATTCAAAGCTTTTTTGGACTAATTTGAATTGAAAATACAGTAATGAGGTTTCCCGTAAAAAGAATCTTTCTTAAGTTGTTATATTTATCGTTGATAACTTATAACCATTTGGATTATGATAAAAAAATCGATTTTAATTGAAAATAAAACCTCAATTACCGCAAAAAACTTACAGCTAATAATCAAATCCGAAATTCGAGAAAGCAGTATTCCTATTGAAGATATTGGCTTTTTAGTTCTAGACCACCCTGAAATCTATATCAGCTTACCCGCAATGAATTTACTAGTTGAGAACAATACTTCTGTAATTATTTGTTCCAAAAATCACATGCCAAACGGAATGTTCCTGAACCTCAACAGCCATCATATTCAACAAGAAGTTTTCAAAAACCAAATTGAAGCCTCGGTTCCTCTCAAAAAACAATTGTGGCAACAAACCATTGTCGAAAAAATAACGAATCAAGGGATTCTTTTAGCAAAAATTACTCAAAACAAAAATGCTTTTGACTTTTTAGCATCCAAAGTTTTGAGTGGTGACACCACCAATATGGAAGGAGTTGCAGCCCAACAATATTGGAAATCCCTCCCCCTAGCCCCCTCCGAAGGAAGGGGGATAAAACGAGAGCGATTTGGTGATTATCCCAATAATTTCCTGAATTATGGGTATGCTATTCTTCGAGCAGCAACCGCAAGAGCTTTATCCGGAAGTGGATTATTGAACACACTGGGTATTCATCACAAAAGCAAATACAATGCTTTTGCCCTTGCCGATGATATTATGGAACCTTTTCGACCTGTGGTCGATGAAAAAGTTTTTGAGATTATGCAAAACTATGACGAACAGGAATTGAACACCAAAATCAAAACTGAACTGTTACAAATATTGACCCGAACAGTATATTTCAAAGACGAAAAAAGCCCTTTGATGGTGGCGTTACAAAAAACGGCTAGTTCCTTGCAGCAATGCTTCATTGGTCAAAGAAAGAAAATTAAATATCCCAAATTATGGAACTTAACGCCTACCGAATAATGTGGTTGTTTGTATTTTTTGATTTGCCCACAGAAACCAAAAAAGACCGACGGAATGCGTCACAGTTTCGAGGAAATCTTTTGAAAGACGGTTTTAGTATGATGCAATTTTCTGTTTATATTCGTCATTGTGCCAGTGGAGAAAGTGCCGATGTTCACGAAAAACGAATTAATAGACTCGTCCCTCCTTTGGGAAAAGTTAGTGTCTTGCGCATTACCGACAAACAATTTGGGATGATTATTAATTATCTGGGCAAAGCCAAACAAGATGCAGTTGATGCTCCAACACAATTGGAATTGTTTTAATTCAAAAAAGATGAATTACATCATTGCTACTAAGTTTATGTATCCATTCAACGAGTTATTCAAGCCATCTGAAATTTGGAAACTTTATAGAGGTCGAGCCAATGCCGAAAATAGACCCGAGCGACAGCCCAAGCAATCAAAGAACTAAAATACGATTTTGGATTTGACAATTTCAATCTAAAAGATTTCTTTCCTGCTGAAGCAGCTTTAACATTTGCAGTTGGAGCATATTTTGGAAAAGTAAATACTAAACTTGTTTTGAAAATAGCCCTAAGTAAAAAACGAAGGGCATGGTTCACTGGCTTCTAGAATCATACTAAAATGATTCTCTTTTTGAAATTACTATCGCTTAATTTGAGTTTAATTTAAAATCACAAATACAAAAAACGCAAATCATAAATAAATTTTCATACTTTTGAACCTCATAAAAAAAGAAACAATATGGCTTCAATAACATTAGGAGGAAATCCAATAAATACTTCAGGTGAATTACCTAAAATAGGTTCAAAATTAGCAGATTTCAATTTAGTGAAAAACGACCTTTCGGTTGTATCATTAAAAGATTTTGCAGGTTCAAGATTGGTTCTAAATATTTTTCCGAGTATCGATACTGGAACATGTGCAACTTCTGTTAGAAAATTTAATGCTAGTGCGGCTGATTTAGCCAACACAAAAGTGTTATGTATATCAAGAGATTTGCCATTTGCTCAAAAACGCTTTTGTGGGGCAGAAGGAATTGAGAATGTAATCAATTTATCAGATTTTAAAGACGGTAGTTTTGGAAAAACCAATGGTTTAGAAATTATTGATAGCGTTTTAGCTTGTTTACATTCTAGGGTTATTATTGTTGTTGATGAAAATGGAACTGTTATATACACAGAACAAGTGCCAGAAATTGCAGACGAACCTAATTATGAAGCTGCCTTAGCAGTACTTTAAAAGTCAGAAATGGAATTTCAAAAAGACAATCGTTTTTTTACTGGAAGATTAAAAAGTTTAAAATACGCATTTAATGGTGCTGTCAAATTGATTACTACTGAACATAGTATTATGGTTCAGTCTTCATTAGCAGTAATATTACTATTTGCAGGATTTTTTTTTAATATTAGCAAAACAGAGTGGTTGTTTCAAACCTTAGCTATTGGTTTAGTTCTCAGCATAGAAGGTTTAAATACTGCTGTTGAAAAAGTAGCGGATTTTATTCATCCCAATTTTAATGATAAAATTGGATTTATAAAAGATATAGCGGCAGGTGCTGTTTTTTTTGCTGCTATGACTGCCATTGCAATTTGTTTAATTATTTATTTACCTAAATTTATCTAGTTAATCGTAATAAAAAGAATGACCAAAACAACTAAAAAAGTAACTTCTGGTAAAGCAATAAATTCAAAGCTTGCGAATAACAAATTTTGGACAATTACAAAACAGCACAAAATAGTTTTTGGTTGCTTGTTAATATTATTTTCAATAGCATTATTACTTTCTTTTATTTCATTTTATATCTATGGTCAACAAGATCAAAGCACATTAACTAAATTAGGTGACCGAACCGAAACTGTACACAATTGGCTGGGTAAATTTGGTGCTTATTTAGCTGATTTAATAGTATATAAAGGATTTGGAATTGCCTCTTTTTTCTTTGTTCGCTTATTCTTTCTTACAGGTGTGTTTTTAGCCTTAAGCATTCCTCTAAAAAAATTAAAAAATATTTGGTTTTGGGATTTATTTGTTGCTATAATCATCTCCATATTATTTGGTTTTTTCGCCACTTCCCTACCTGAATTAGGCGGTACAATTGGATATGAATTGAATTTATTTTCTCAGGATTATATCGGAAAAACAGGAACGCTACTTGTTTTGCTTTTTGGTGTTATTATTTATTTAATGTTCAAAATCAAAATTTCACCTGAAAAAATTCAATCTTTTTTTGAAAAAACAAATAATGATTTAAAATCTAGTTGGAATCCAACCCCTGTTTCCAATTCAAATAGTGGTTATAACCTTGAAGAATACGCTGTTGAAGATGAACCAGTAGATGAAGATTTGGAAGGAATTGAATTAATTACAAAACCATCAAAATTTGAAATCAATAAAGATGCGTTAAAACCAACTATAAGCAATTCATCTGAAATAAGTCTTAAAACAAATCCAACAGAAATTAAGCCACCACCGTTTTCTATATCGTCGCTAAATACTTCAAAAGAGATTACACAGGCACTTTCACCAGAAATTATTCATACAAGTGATGAAACATTTGTAATAGAAAAAGCCCCTGAAGAAAATATTATAGAAGAAAACTTAGCTTCAAAATTAGTCGCTGATTTCGGAATGTTTGATCCTACCTTGGATTTATCCAATTATAAATACCCTACAATTGACCTGCTAAAAGAATATTCATCTGGAGGAATAACTATCAATCAGGAAGAATTAGAAGAAAACAAAAATCGAATTGTTGATACCCTTCGCAATTATAAGATAGAAATTGCTCAAATTAAAGCCACAGTTGGTCCATCTGTTACGCTATATGAAATTGTTCCCGAAGCTGGAATTCGTATCTCAAAAATTAAAAGTTTAGAAGATGATATCGCTTTATCACTTTCTGCGTTAGGTATTCGAATCATTGCACCCATTCCTGGAAAAGGCACTATTGGTATCGAAGTACCTAATAAGAATCCAACCATGGTCTCTATGAAAAGCGTCATAGGTTCGGCTAAATTTCAGGAAGCCGAAATGGAACTGCCTATTGCCTTAGGAAAAACAATATCCAATGAGACATTTGTAGTTGACTTAGCCAAAATGCCTCACTTATTAATGGCGGGTGCAACAGGTCAAGGAAAATCTGTGGGACTAAATGCTGTTATAACTTCCTTACTTTACAAAAAACATCCAGCAGAAATTAAGTTTGTTTTAGTTGATCCAAAAAAAGTAGAATTGACTCTTTTTAATAAGATTGAGAGACACTATTTAGCCAAATTACCGGATACTGATGACGCTATTATCACTGATAATGCCAAGGTAATCAATACTTTAAATTCTCTTTGTGTAGAAATGGATAATCGGTATTCTCTATTAAAGGATGCTATGGTGCGTAACATCAAAGAATACAACGATAAATTTAAATCCAGAAAATTAAATCCTGAAAATGGGCATCGCTTTTTACCCTATATCGTTTTGGTAGTTGATGAATTTGCCGATTTAATCATGACAGCAGGAAAAGAAGTAGAAACCCCAATTGCAAGATTAGCACAATTAGCTAGAGCCATCGGAATACATCTTATTATTGCTACACAAAGACCCTCGGTAAATGTAATTACAGGTCTAATAAAAGCCAATTTCCCTGCTCGTATTGCTTTTAGAGTAACTTCAAAAATTGATTCAAGAACCATTCTTGATACTCAAGGTGCAGACCAACTTATAGGTCGAGGTGATATGCTTTATACCAATGGAAATGATACTGTAAGGGTTCAATGCGCTTTTATTGATACTCCCGAAGTAGAAAAAATAACAGAATATATAGGTTCACAAAAAGCGTATGCCACCGCTTATTTACTTCCTGAATTTGTTGGGGAAGAAAGTGGCATTAATCTTGATATGGATATTTCCGAAAGAGATACTTTGTTCAGAGAAGCTGCCGAAATTATTGTAAATGCACAACAAGGCTCGGCGTCATTATTACAAAGAAAACTTAAATTAGGGTATAACCGTGCTGGAAGATTAATCGACCAACTCGAAGCAGCTGGAATCGTTGGTCCGTTTGAAGGTAGTAAAGCACGTAACGTTAATATCCTAGACATGAATTCTTTGGATCAATTTTTCAATAATAAAAATGAGGAATAGTCTCTTTTAAATTAAAAAATTTATAATCTACAATCAAAATTTAATGAAACTACAAAATCAAAAAAATAATTTTTCACGTTATATTTTACTTACTTTATTATTCCTTTTTAGTTTTTCAAGTCAAGCTCAAGATAAGAAAGCAAAATCTTTATTAGAAGAGGTAACTACAAAAGTAAAAAACTATGATAATATCGTAATTGATTTTAAATACTCGCTACATAATTCTCAAGAAAACATTAATCAGGATAGTAAGGGTAATGTTACCATGAAAGGAAACCAATACGTGTTAAATTTTATGGGAGTCACTAAAATTTTTGATGGAAAAAAAAGCTATACAATCGTTCCTGAGGATGAAGAAATTACCATTTCGACCATAAACGAAAAAGATAATGACGCTATCACTCCATCAAAAATGCTAAGTTTTTTTAATTCTGGTTACAAATGTACTATGGATATTATTCAAAATATAAAAGGTAGAAAAATCCAATATATTAAATTAGTTCCTTCCAATTTAAAAGATAAACGAAAAGAAATATTATTAGGTATTGATGTGCAAACTAAACACATTTATAACGTAATTGAAACTGGTAAAAAGGGAACAAAAACCACATTAACAGTTAATTCTTTTAAAACCAATCAACCATTGTCAAAAAATCAATTTACCTTTGCTGAAAGTAAATACCCAAATTACTACATCAACAAATTAGATTAATTCTAGGTGAAAATTCTTGACAAATACTTATTAAAAACATATCTGACTACATTTACAATGGTATTTGTAATCCTTTTTTTTATATTTATTCTTCAAACAATATGGTTGTTTATAGCTGAATTAGCAGGTAAAGATCTTGATTTATGGATGGTGATTAAATTTTTACTTTTTGCTACACCAAGAATAATCCCTTTAGTCCTGCCACTTTCTGTATTACTTTCATCCATAATGACTTTTGGAAATTTAGCAGAGAGTTATGAGTTTGCGGCTATGAAATCAGCGGGAATTTCTCTTCAAAGAGCTTTAAAAATTTTAACTGTTTTTATTCTTTTTTTAAGTATTGTAGCTTTTACTTTTTCCAATAATGTTATCCCTTATGCTGAATATAAATTTATTAATTTCAGAAAAAACATTGCACAATCCAAACCTGCATTGGCAATTAGCGAAGGACAATTCAACAATGTGGGGTCATACAATATCAAAGTCAATAAAAAATCTGGTGAGAACGGAAATAAGCTTTCTGAAATAACCATTCATAAAAAATCAACACTTGGCGAAGGAAATAAAACCGTAATAAAAGCTCATAATGGTGAATTAATTAGTAATGAAGCATCCAGTATTCTGAAATTAGTTTTGAATGATGGATATTACTATGAGGATGTTAAAACTAAAAATTATGCGGATCGAGATAAAATTCCATTTGCTAAGAGCTCATTCAAAAAATATGTGATTAACATCGATTTAGCAAAATTAAATGGCGTTGACGAATCAAATGAAAACATCACCAATACCTATAGTATGCTGAATGTTAAAGAATTAAAATACACCATTGATTCTTTGCATAAAAACATAAATAACGATATACTAGCGAATTGCGAAAACAGAAATCAATTTTTTTCTAACTTAAAAGAAAAAATTACAAATACAAAAATTACGGCTAAGGACATTTCCAAAGATTTATTATCATCATATCCCAATGATAATAAATTAAAAATCTTAAATATGGCCTCAAGTAATATGGTTAGTGCGGGATTCTCTATAGAGTCTGCAAAAACAGATTTAACTTTTAAACAAAAAAATATAAATAATCATTTGTTGGCTTTTTATGATAAATTTATAATTGCCTTTGCTTGTTTTTTAATGTTTTTTATTGGGGCACCATTAGGGGCAATCATTAGAAAAGGAGGTCTAGGCTTACCTATAGTATTTGCAGTATTGATTTTTATTACTTTTCATTTTATAAATACTTTTGGAAAAAGAATTTCACAAGAAGACGGACTAAATCCTTTTTTTGGAGCTTGGATGTCATCTATAGTTTTAACTCCATTAGCAATTCTACTGACTTACAGAGCAACTAATGATATTGGATTAATCAATATGGATGTTATTATGGAACCATTTCAAAAATTAATAAAAAGATTATTTCCATCACAAAAATAAACTCAATTATGACAACTACTAAGATACAACTCAACACAATTGAAGAAGCTATCGAGGATATTCGACAAGGAAAAATCATAATTGTTGTCGATGATGAAGATCGTGAAAATGAAGGAGATTTTTTGGCTGCAGCCGAAAAGGTTACCCCTGAAATGATCAATTTTATGGCTACACATGGCAGAGGTTTAATTTGTGCTCCATTGACTGAAAATCGGTGCAAAGAATTAGAATTAAAGGCAATGGTAACCAATAATACAGATCATATGGAAACGGCATTTACCGTTTCTGTTGATTTAAAAGGAAATGGAGTAACTACAGGAATATCTGCTTCGGATAGAGCAAAAACTATTTTAGCTTTGGTCAACGGAAATACTAAGCCTTATGATTTATCAAGACCAGGTCACATATTTCCATTAGTTGCCAAACAAGGTGGTGTTTTGAGGCGAACAGGCCATACAGAGGCAGCAATAGATTTTGCAAGACTAGCCGGTTTCAAATCGGCGGGAGTTATTGTAGAAATAATGAATGAAGACGGTACTATGGCACGCTTGCCTCAATTAGCCAAAGTTGCTAAAAAGTTTGGATTAAAATTAGTATCCATTGAAGATCTGGTAGCTTATAGAATGCAACACGATAGTTTAATTATCAAAAAAGAAGATTTTGATGTTGAAACTCGTTTCGGAACTTTTAGATTAAGAGCCTATCAACAAACTACCAATAAACAAATTCATATAGCTCTTACAAAAGGTACTTGGAATCTAGGCGATGCTGTTTTGACTAGAATCAATTCGACCCAAGTTAATAATGATTTGTTAGGCACCTTGACTCACAATGCCGATAAACAACTTGATGATATGTTTAAAATCATCAATGAACAAGGTCGAGGAGCTGTGATTTTTATTAATCAAGACATGCAATCAGTAAGTTTACTAAATCGAATTTCAGAACTTAAATTATTACAAGAACAAGGCGTTTTCAAAGCACCTAAAATTGTAATTGACACTAAAGATTTTGGTATTGGTGCGCAAATTTTACATGATATAGATATCTCTAAAATAAGATTAATTTCAAACACTGAACATACAAAACGTGTCGGTATGATTGGTTATGGACTTGAAATTAAAGAATTTGTGAGTTATTAATTACTCTAATTCATAGAGAATGAATCACTTAATTTAGAGTATCGAAAATAAGTTCGCTTTTATAAAAATAGTTTTTGCAAAACGAAAAAAGGTTACTATATTTGCAACCGCAATCAGAGTTGTTGATTGACGCTCACTGGAGAAATGGCAGAGCGGTCGAATGCGGCAGTCTTGAAAACTGTTGACTGTCACAGGTCCGGGGGTTCGAATCCCTCTTTCTCCGCCAGTTGAAAAACAAATGCAATCAAAACCTCGTAAATCTTATGATTTACGGGGTTTTTTCTTTCCTGCTTTACGAAGTCTCATATCTCCCAACTTCATAACCACAACTATATACCGCGACAAATTTTGTAATCGACTTGTATTTGTAACCTATTGGAAAGCTACGAAATCGGGAGATACTATTTTAAAATCCTCAAACTAAACTTGAGGATCTTTTGTATTTTTACATTTCAATACTTCTTACATGCACGATGATAAATAACTATAAACCTATAAATAGACACGAGCGAGGTGATAAGTAGAGAAGTAAAACTCTAAAATCTAACACAAATGAATTTAAACTCCAATTGCGAAATTTTTAGTTCCCGAATTTTAAATTTTCCTGTTGAATTAGTGTATCAAGCCTTTGCTAATCCATTGCATTTGAAAAATTGGTGGGGACCAAAAGGATTTACAAACAGCATTCATGAATTTAACCTTCAAGTTGGCGGAAAATGGATTCTTACCATGCATGGTTCTGAAAAGGGTAATTACGAAAACGAAGCTGTATTTAAAACAGTTGAGCCACTTAAATTAATCTCTTGGAAAAGAATCTCTAAACCCTTATTTGACATGGAAATTGCGTTTGATAAGCTTAGTGATTCAAAAACAGAAATTTCGTTTCGGATGATTTTTGATACAGCGGAAGAGTGTGAAAAAATTAAAGGTTTCGCAGAACCAAAAAACGAAGAGAACTTTGACAGATTAGAAAAAGAGATGCTAAATATATTAGTATAATCTTATACTCTTTGAAATCTGTTGACTCACAACGAAAAAAATTACAAAACAAAAATCCGTACCCATTCTAACAAAACTTAAAACAAAACAGATGTCAAAGCGAGACGAACTACATCAATTTTCCTTGTATCAAAAAGCAGAACATATTTTTAAAATCACACAAGGATTAGTCGAAATTGTTCCCATTGACAATGAATTTCTACAAGAAACAACGGTTGTGTTTATGTTGGAAAACGCAATGATTATACCCGCTAAAATTGCAGGAGCTCAAGCTGTCGATTTGTATGATTTAAAAATGGAAAACGCCGCCATTATCCGAAAAGCTGCTCGTGAACTCTATGTTCAAGCTGGCAGTTTGCGATTTGAAGAAGATATCCTAGACAAAGACTACATCCTTTTATTGAGAAAAGAAATCGATGAATTTCGACTTTTATTTATTGACTGGGTTGCTGGATTTGATATTTGGAATTACATCAAAGACGATTGGGGATTGTTTAATCCTCCTGGAGTAAATGCACACGACAAAGACCCCGATGAAGACATCCCTTTTAATCCTGATGATTTTTTTGATTTTGATGAAAATGAAGAGAATGAAAATGAAGACGATTAATTATTTTCACCCTTTGTCACTCCATAAAAAAAGAATAAATTTGCAACTTAAAATTTATTTCTTTCCACCATGAAAAACACAGTATTAACGCATATTCACGAAAGTTTAGGGGCTAAAATGCTTCCGTTTGCAGGCTACAATATGCCCATTTTATACGAAGGAGTGAATGTAGAACACGAAGTGGTTCGAAATAGCGTGGGTGTTTTTGATGTTTCTCACATGGGGGAATTTTTGTTGTCTGGACCCAATGCTTTGACTTTGATTCAAAAAGTAACTTCTAACGATGCTTCGACTTTGACTATCGGAAGAGTACAATATTCGTGTTTACCGAACAATGACGGAGGAATTGTAGATGATTTATTGGTTTATAAATTAAAAGAAGAACAGTATTTATTAGTCGTAAATGCTTCTAATATTGATAAAGATTGGGATTGGATTGTGTCTCAAAATGATTTGGATGTGGAGATGCGAAACCTTTCTGATGCGTATTCTTTATTAGCCATTCAGGGACCAAAAGCGGTTGAAGCCATACAATCCTTGACTACTGTTAATTTATCAACGATTCCGTACTATCACTTTGAGGTAGGTGATTTTGCAGGAATCGATTCTGTTATTATTTCTGCAACAGGATATACTGGTTCTGGAGGTTTCGAAATCTATTGTAAAAATGACGAAGTAGAACAAATTTGGAATACCGTTTTTGATGCTGGTGCTGCTTTTGGGATAAAACCTATTGGTCTAGCAGCACGTGATACTTTGCGATTGGAAATGGGTTTCTGTTTATACGGAAACGACATTAACGACACCACCTCACCTATCGAGGCTGGATTGGGCTGGATTACTAAGTTTACCAAAGAGTTTACAAATTCAGAAAACTTAAAAAAGCAAAAAGAAGAAGGTGTTTCAAAAAAACTGATTGCTTTCGAAATGCAGGAACGTGCTGTACCTAGACAGGATTACGAAATTGTCGATGCTTCGGGAAATCAAATTGGAATTGTCACTTCGGGAACCATGTCGCCATCTATGAATATAGGCATTGGTTTGGGTTATGTTACTACAGAAAACAGTAGTATTGGAAGTGACATCTACATTCGCATCCGAAAAAATGATGTTCGGGCTAAAGTGGTTCAATTACCGTTTTACAAGAAATAGAAACAATTGCAATAACAATATAAAAATTGAATTTTGAAATTGAAATTGAAAAAATTACATTTGTCCCGAATTACTCGGGATTAAAAATTATAAGCAATGGGAAGAGCGTTTGAGTTCAGAAAAGGGAGAAAAATGAAACGTTGGTCAGCAATGGCAAAAGCGTTTACCAGAATTGGGAAAGATATTGTAATGGCCGTTAAGGAAGGTGGTCCAAATCCTGAAGCCAATTCGAGATTAAGAGCTGTTATTCAAAACTCAAAGGCAGCCAATATGCCAAAAGAGAACGTAGAACGCGCTATCAAGAAAGCAACCGATAAAGATACTGCCAACTATAAAGAAGTGTTATTTGAAGGCTATGCACCACATGGAATCGCCATTCTAGTAGAAACAGCCACGGATAACAACAACAGAACTGTGGCTAATATCAGAAGTTATTTTAACAAATGTAACGGAACCATGGGAACACAAGGTTCGGTTGAATTTATGTTTGACCACACTTGTAATTTTAGAATTCCAAAAGGGAATATTGATCCAGAAGAATTAGAATTAGAGTTGATTGATTTTGGAGCCGAAGAAGTTTTTGAAGATGAAGATGGTATTTTGATTTATGCACCCTTCGGAAGCTTTGGAACTATCCAAAAAGAGTTGGAAAACAGAAAAATTGAGATTTTATCTTCCGGGTTTGAAAGAATCCCTCAAATCACAAAAAAAATATCCGAAATTGAAATGGCCGATGTAGAAAAGTTAATCGAAAAAATTGAAGAAGATGATGATGTGATGAACGTCTATCATACTATGGAAGAGTAATCAGATAGCAGGTTGCAGTATGTAATAAAAAAATCCATTCTTTCGAATGGATTTTTTTTATAGTAAACAAAGTCTTAATTACTTTATAAATTCAATTTTTTGTGCTTCTTCTTCGTTAATACTATCAAAGAAACCCTGTTCATTCATCCATTTATCGCTAAATACTTTACTCATATAACGAGAACCATGGTCAGGAAAAATAGCAATTACATTGCTGTTTTTATCAAATTCACCTTCTTCGGCATATTGTTTAATGGCTTGAAGCACTGCTCCTGAAGTATAGCCTACAAACATTCCTTCTTTGCGTACTAACTCTCTTGTTGAATGAGCACTTTCTTCGTCAGTAACTTTTATAAACTTATCAATCACATCAAAGTCTGTCGCTGATGGAATTAAGTTTTTACCTAAACCTTCAATTCTATAAGGGTAAATTTCATCGTTATCGAACTCTTTTGTTTCGTGGTACTTTTTCAATACAGAACCAAAAGCATCGACACCCAAAATTCTGATATTAGGGTTTTGTTCTTTTAAATATTTAGCTGTTCCTGAAATAGTTCCACCAGTTCCGCTACATGCTATAAGGTGGGTAATTTTACCATTGGTTTGTTTCCAAATTTCAGGCCCTGTAGATTTGTAATGGGCATCAATATTGAGTTGATTAAAGTATTGATTGATGTATACAGACCCTTTGGTCTCCTCATGCAATCTTTTGGCCACATTATAATACGATCTTTCGTCATCAGCAGAAACATGGGCAGGACAAACATATACTTTTGCTCCCAAATTCCGAAGCATATCTATTTTATCTTTCGAAGATTTTGAACTCACTGCTAATATGCAATTGTAGCCCTTTATAACACTTACCATTGCTAAACTAAAACCTGTATTTCCTGATGTAGTTTCAATAATTGTATCTCCTGGAGAAAGTATCCCTCTTTTTTCTGCCTCTTCTATAATGTATAATGCTATTCTATCTTTGGTGGAATGTCCAGGATTAAACGCCTCAACTTTTGCGTAAAAGTTCCCTTCTAATTCTTCGGTAACTCTATTTAGTTTAATAAGTGGAGTATTACCTATTAATTCTAAAATATTATTATAAGCGTTAATTTCTTCTTTCATAAAAAAATAGTTAATCAAGGACACTTTCTAATTTAACCTAAAATCTTTGCAAATTTAACAAAAAAAAAT
>JANMZS010000222.1:0-6836 GCA_031383535.1 Flavobacterium sp. | reverse complement strand
TTTCACCCCAGAAATTTCTGAAATATAGCGAACAGTACTTGAATTTGGATTATCAAAAACTAACCCTTTTATATTTTTTACTACTTTACCTTTCATAAAATCTATAACATCTTGCAAGGCAATTAAAGTATCGTTTGAACGTTTGTTTTTTATAAACGCAATTGCATCAGATGCAAAAGGAGTTGTTCTTGGTTTAATTTTTTTGGCATCAAAAACTTTCAATTCCTCTGCGGTAAGTTTTCTAGTAAGAATACCAATTTTAGCGGTATCATTTAGCATTGCATTTATTACTTCTGTTTCGGAAGTTTTTACTAGATGTAATTTTGCTTTATACTGACTTTCAAAAACAGCTGCTTGATCTTCTATAATTGGAATAATTGATTCATCAATATATAAAGTTGCTTTTCCTGTTATTATTGTCTCTTCTTTGTTTTCTATTTTTTTTTGACAAGAGAACACAAATAACAATACTAGAAATAAAACCCCGAAAAGTGTTTTAATAAATTTATTCATTTTAAACTTTTTCTTTAGTAAAGAATCGTATAAATCTAAAAAAAGAGTATACGATTAATAAAACTCCGAATGCTATTCTTGAATTAAAAGGTAATGAAATTGGTAAGTCTTTCCAAAAAATAATTAGTAATCCTCCAGTTAAATAAAGTAAAAAAAACAGCATACCTATAACGAGAAGAAACCGCTCTTTTAGCGATTTCTCCTTGAAATTAATAAGTAATCTTTGAACCATTATTCAACTTTTTGTAAGCTTATTGGCATTGAGAATTGCATTCTCGCTTTTTTACCGTTTTGCTCTCCAGGATTCCATTTTATATTACATGATTTAATAACACGTATTGCTTCTTTTCCTGTTCCATAACCAGCATCTCTTAATACTTTGATGTCGGTCATTGATCCATCTTTCTCAACAACAAAAGTTATAAATACTTTTCCTCCAGGAAAATCTTCGTCTTCAGGCATTTGAAAGTTTTTCCCAATAAAAGAACGGAATTTATCAACTCCTCCAGGGAAATCAGCTTTAACTTCGATACCTGCAGAATTATAAATAGTATTGTCTTCTTCCACAACTTCATTTCCTTTTCCTACAGGTTCAACTGTTAATTCTGCATCAGGATCACCTTTTATAGTTTCAGCACCGATTTTTTTATCTTTGATTTCTTCCACTTTTGGTGGTTCTTCTGTTACCTCATCAGCTTTTGCAACCACTGGTTTTACAAATTTTACTTGATCCACTTTTGGCGGCGGTGGCGGTGGTGGTGGAACATTTTCTTTTGGTTTTTCTTTAGGAGGTAACTTTACTGTAGTTACTTTAATATCACGATTTTCATCTGCATCAGACGAATCAGGCAATAACCTAGCAATCATTGGCGCTCCAACTCCAAGTGAAAAAACGACAGCTCCAATAATTAGTGCTTTATATGATGTTTTAGAATTAGTTTTTCTTAATTCGTATGCACCATAGACTTTATTTCGTCCTTCAAAAACGAGATCGAGCCATTGATTTTTTAATAAATCTAATTTCATTTCTTGTATTTATTTTATAATTTATTAAAATGATTTTAAGTTATAAAAAGACTAAAACTAATTTAATAAATTAATTAGATTATACTGTTTTAAGGATTTGGTACAGCTGGAGTCGCTCCAGTAGTATTTCCTAATAATTTTGCTTCTTCCGGAGAAAATTCGGGAACAATTGCGTAGGTTTCAACACCTGCAATTACCATTTCATCTAAAATATCTACTAAATTGCGGTAGTTCGATTTTTTAGTAGGTTTGATAATTACAATTATACCATCTTTAGGTTTCCCTTTTGCGGTAGAATATTCTAAAACCGATTTTTTTCTAGACAATAATTCTGCACGAATTCCGTCTTTACCATACGTAAAATCTTTTGGAGTTCCGCCAGCAACTGGAGTTGCTAATAAACCAACATAACGGATGATTTTGTTATTTTCACCTAACATTATAGTCATTGTTCTATTCTCATCTACTTTTACAGGAGGTGTTTTATCTTCTGGATCTTTATCTGGCAATCCCAAACTCATCGATTGAGGTTTAGACAACGTAGTGGTTAACATAAAAAACGTGATTAATAAGAAAGCTAAATCTACCATCGCAGTCAAATCGACTTTTGAATTTTGTTTTTTACTTCTTACTTTGCCACCTTTTCCGCCACCACCGTCGCCGGTATTTAATTCAGCCATTTTTAGTGTGTTTTTTTATTAGTTGTCTTTTCCTTCTAATCCAGTTACCAAACTAAAGCTATTGATTTTCTGGTCTTGCAAAATATCCATCACTTTTTTTATCGTTGGATATTCTTCTTTTGCATCTCCTTTTATTGCAATTTGTAATTCCTTATCATTTACTTCAATATTAGCAGTTCGTGCAAATTGAACCCAATCTGACAATTGATTATCCAATGAATCTTTAGGAATTCCAGGTTGTCCTGCTTTGCTTCTGTCTGCACTTTTCATGTCAAGAATTTGTTTTAAACTTTGAATAGGAACACCAAAACTTTCCATTAATGCAAACTTAGTCATGTCATCTTCTGAAAATTGTAGCTTGTATTTTTGCCCCATAAATTCAAGAGTTTTTTTACGAATTTCTCTTCCTTTTAAGTCAAAAAATACTTTGCCTTTTCCTATAGTTAAGGTCGCTAAATCCGTATCAGGTAATTTAGTTTGAACTGTAGATGTTGGAGTATCAACTGGCATTACTTCGGGAACCTTAGCTGTGGCAGTCAAAATAAAGAAGGTAAGCAAAAGAAAAGCTACATCACACATCGCCGTCATATCGGTCGATGCTGATTTTTTATTCATTTTTATTTTTGCCATTGTTTTTTATATATATTGATAAATAATATCAAAAATTATTGTTTTAAGCTACCTCTGAATTTTCTATATGTATTAACGATAGTTGTACCTGCTTCGTCAATAGAATAGGTTAAATCGTCAATTTTAGAAGTAAAAAAGTTGTAAGCAACAATTGCTAAAATCGATGTAGAGATACCAGTTGCTGTGTTAATCAAAGCCTCAGAGATACCAGTTGCTAATGCTGCTTGATCAGGAGTTCCTGCAGATGCTAATGCACCAAACGCTTTAATCATACCCGATACCGTTCCTAACAATCCTCCAAGAGTTCCTAAAGAAACTAAAGATGAAATAATTGTCATGTTTTTTTCCAACATTGGCATTTCAAGTGAAGTTACTTCTTCGATTTCTTTATGAATAGTTTCTGACGCTTCTTCGCTATTAAAACCTTCCTTTTTAACATCTTGATATTTTACCAATGCAGATTTGATAGCATTTGCTACCGATCCTTTTTGTTTGTCACATTGACCAATTGCATCATCAATTTTACCAGCTTTGATATCTAATTGAACTTTAGCCATAAATGCGTCAAGATTTCCTGTTCCTCCAGCTTTAGAAATTACAAAAAACCTTTCGATTGAGAAAACAATAACCATCAACAACATACCTAACAATACAGGCACAATAAATCCACCTTTATATACTTGTCCTAATGTATTTATTGGATGACCGGTCTCAGGATTACCTCCCTCAAAGTTTGCTGCTGCTCCCATAACAAATTTCCATATCAAAACACCCACAAATATACATGATGCAATAATAATTGCGGAAATCATTCCCCCTCCGTTTGAACTGTTTTCTTTTTTAACGTTTGCCATTTTTTTAATTTTTAGTAGTTTTAAATAATTTATTTTTTAATTTTAATATTAATGTTGAAAAGCAAATTTAATTTTTTAGTTTAAATAAAAAAACTTTTTTAAGTTTTAAAAACGTTAATTATTACAGAAACGTTTTCGTAATGAAAATATTGCATGAAAATCAATTGAATTTCAGTGTTTTACTATATTTTATTCTACTTAAATTTTCAAATAATAAATGGCATAAAATAAAAAAATCTTACTATTTCTAGTAAGATTAATTAAAACCGCTTCAAATATTATAATTTTTCATAACAAAAAAGTAAGATATTTAAATTATTAACATAGCATCCCCATAAGAATAGAATTTATATTCTTCTTTGATGGCTTCTTCATAGGCTAACTTCATTAAATCGTGACCGCAAAATGCTGAAATCATCATTAAAAGTGTCGATTTTGGAGTATGAAAATTGGTAATCATACAAGTTGCCAAACTGAAATCGTGAGGAGGAAAAATAAATTTATTAGTCCATCCTTCAAAAGGATTTAGAGTTTGTTGTGACGAGACTGAACTTTCTATGGCACGCATCGAAGTTGTTCCAACGGCACAAATTCGTTTCTTATTTATTTTTGCATTATTTACTATATCACAGGCTTCTTGAGTGATTTTTAATTCCTCAGAATCCATTTTATGTTTCGATAAATCTTCAACCTCAACAGGATTAAAAGTCCCTAAACCTACATGCAGTGTAACTTCGGCAAACTTCACGCCTTTTATTTCTAGTCTTTTTAATAAATGTTTCGAAAAGTGCAATCCTGCTGTTGGTGCTGCTACGGCTCCTTCTTCTTTGGCATAAATGGTTTGGTACCTATCGGCATCTTCAGGAGTTACCTCTCTATTGATGTATTTTGGGATGGGTGTTTCTCCTAGTTCTGTCAATTTATTTCTAAATTCGTCATAAGAGCCATCATAAAGAAAACGCAATGTTCTCCCTCTTGAAGTCGTATTGTCAATAACCTCAGCTACTAATGAATCATCATCGCCAAAATACAGCTTATTTCCAATTCTGATTTTACGAGCTGGATCTACCAAAACATCCCAAAGGCGTTGCTCCGCATTGAGTTCTCTCAATAAAAAAACTTCGATTCTAGCACCCGTTTTTTCCTTGTTGCCATACAAACGAGCTGGAAAAACTTTGGTGTTATTTAAAATTAAAACATCGCCATCATCAAAATAATTAATAATATCTTTAAATGTTTTATGTTCAATAGTTTGCTTTTTTCTATCAATAACCATCAAACGAGATTCGTCTCTGTTTTCGGCTGGGTATTCTGCAAGAAGTTCTTTGGGTAAATTGAATTGAAAATGGGATAATTTCATTTGAAAAAGTTAGAAGTTAGAAGTTAGAAGTTAGAAGTTTTCGGGCTTCAACTTTAAAAACGTGCAAATATACGATTGTGAGATAGGCGTTGTCAAGTGTTTTACTGTTTATTTTTGTTTTTGCCGCAAAGACAACAAGTCACAAAGTTTATACTTCAGAAATTTGAAAACCAATTTTTTTCATATCCTCCCAAAAATCAGGATACGATTTTGAAACTACTTCGGCATTTTCGATGATAATAGGCACTTTTAATGCCAAAGGTGCGAATGCCATTGCCATTCGATGATCGTTGTATGTTGAGATTCCTTCGTTCCTCGCAATGACATCATTTGACGAAGCTTCTAAAGTCAAACTATCGTTAGTAACCGAGATAGTAGCTCCGAGCTTAGTCAATTCAATTCGAAGTGCTTCTAACCTATCGGTCTCTTTAATTTTTAAAGTATGTAAACCCGTAAGATGACAGCCAATTCCTAGTCCAAAGCAAGTAACCGCTATGGTTTGGGCAATGTCGGGCGAATTAGCCCCATCCCAGCCTTCCCCAAAGGGGAAGGAGTCGTGAACGGCTGTTTTTTTGAGTTTAATTGAGTTGTTTTCAAAAACAGTTTCCACTCCAAGTGTTTTATAAATTTCGACCAATGAGCTGTCGCCTTGCAAACTGTTTTGTTTGTAACTCGATAATGTAATTTGCGTTCCAATTTCGGATAAAGCTACGATGCTGTAAAAATAGGAAGCCGAACTCCAATCGGATTCAACGGTCATTACTTTCGATTCTACTTCTTGTTTTGGAGATACTTTGATTACATTTCCTTCGAAACTGGTTTTAATGTTTAAATCATTCAGCAATGCCAAGGTCATTTTGATATAAGGAACTGAGGTTATTTCGCCCACCAAATTCAATTCAATACCATTTTGTAGTTTTGGAGCAACTAATAGCAAAGCCGAAATGTATTGACTACTCACATTAGCTGGAATAGTGACTTTATTGTTGGCTATTTTTTGTCCTTTGATTCGAATCGGCGGATAGCCATCCTCCTTTTCATACGAAATTTGTGCTCCGAGTTGCTGCAAGGCTTCAACCAAAACTTTTATGGGACGTTCGGTCATGCGTTGAGAACCTGTTAAAACTACTTCTTGACCTTCGTTTACAGCAAAATAAGCGGTAAGAAAACGCATGGCCGTTCCTGCATGATGAATATCTACAAGCTTGGAGTCGGAAGTTGGGAGTTGGGAGTTTGTATCCAAAGCTTTTTGCATTACTTCAGAATCATCAGAATTTGAAGTATTGTTCAAAGTAATATTAGGAAACAATGCTTGTAATAACAACAAACGATTAGTTTCTGATTTGCTACCTGTTATCGAGATTGCAGATTGCTCCTTTAGACTTGCAGATTGTAATAGTAAATTCATTTTTATTTTTTAACAAAGAAGTGCAAATATAGTCAGAGAAAACAAAATTTTAAACCATTAAGGAATTAAGTTTTATTAAGATGCTGTCATTTCAATTTATCATTGTTTTTATGACGGTCTTTGTCTCGCACCGATTTCAAGTCCATTTTCTTGTCGAAAGCAGCTTGTAAATCGATTCCGGTTTGGTTGGCCAAGCATAAAACTACAAAAACTACGTCGGCGAGTTCTTCGCCCAAGTCTTTGTTTTTATCACTTTCTTTTTCAGATTGTTCGCCGTATCTTCGGGCAATAATTCGAGCTACTTCGCCTACTTCTTCGGTAAGTTGCGCCATATTGGTCAATTCATTGAAGTAACGAACACCGTG
>JANMZS010000207.1:0-3599 GCA_031383535.1 Flavobacterium sp. | reverse complement strand
TCTCATTCTACTTACGTTACCTCTCAAGGTATTAATCTCCCCATTTTGACACATGTATCTAAAGGGTTGAGATAATTCCCAAGTTGGCATGGTATTGGTTGAAAAACGTTGGTGTACTAATGCCAAACGAGTAACTAAATCTGTTTGTTGCAAATCGGTATAATATGGTCCGATGTCCTCGGGCATTATAATACCTTTGTATATTAATGTAGTAGTAGATAAACTAGGAACATAAAAATAAGAAGATTCAGAAATTTTTGAATTTGCAATGAAATGCTCTGTAATTTTACGCGCGGCATACAATTTAGCTTTAAAAACAGCTTCCTCTATGGGTTCTTTTTTTCCTATGAATAATTGCTCAATTTTTGGCTCAGAAGCCAAAGCGATTGGTCCCAATTGAGAAGAATCAACAGGCACTTCTCTCCATCCTAAAACAGAAAGTCCTTGGGCTTTAATTTCTTTTTCAAATATTTCTTTACAAAAATCATATTGATTTTCTGTTTTAGGCAAAAAGACCATCCCAACAGCATATTCTCTTGCTGCGGGTAATTTGAATTTACAAACCCTATTGAAATATTCATAAGGAATATCTATCATAAGTCCTGCACCATCTCCTGTTTTCCCATCAGCACTTACACCTCCACGGTGTTCTAATCGAACTAGAATTTCAAGTGCATCATGTATGATTTGATTTGTTTTTTCCCCTTTAAGGTTACAGATAAAACCAGCTCCACAGTTTTCGTGTTCGAATTCTGGTAAATAAAGACCTTGTTCTTTGATTTTCATGCTTAATAATTTTTATGCAAAAATAAAGATTTCATTAAATATAATGAATTGAAAACAACTCAAGAAATATATTTTTACAGTAATGTTAGAAAAGTGTAAATAAATTAACAATAAAAACATTCTTTTTGATTACTATTGATAAATTAATAATTTTTTTGATTTTTTATTCCTTAAATCATCAAAACAACGCTATAATTTATGCCTTTTTTTGAGGTAATGCTTAATAAAACGTTTTGACTTGCAATTTAAAACTTAAAACACGTTAAATGTTTTAAACTAAACATAAATTTTTGTTATTTTTAATCTGAATTTAATTCTAAAAAAAGATTTTAAATTTAACTTGAATTTGTTATTTTTGCATCACTTTAAATTTCTGGAATTCATTCAGAATCATGTCAAAAACTATACTATGGATATACACGAATATCAAGGAAAAGAAATTCTTGCCAGTTATGGCGTAAAAGTGCAACGCGGTTATGTTGCCAACAATCCACAAGAAGCAGTTGCTGCTGCAAAACAACTAACATCCGAAACTGGTACTGGATGGCATGTAATCAAGGCTCAAGTTCACGCAGGTGGACGCGGAAAAGGTGGTGGAGTTAAATTGGCTAAAAACCTTCAACAAGTAGAAGAGATTTCAAGTCAAATAATAGGAATGCAATTAATTACTCCTCAAACTTCTGCAGAGGGAAAAAAAGTTCATAAAGTTTTGGTAGCTGAAGATGTTTATTATTCAGGAGAAAGTGAAACTTCAGAGTTTTATATGTCGGTTTTGTTAAACAGAGGTAAAGGTCGCAATATGATCATGTATTCTACTGAAGGCGGTATGGATATTGAAGAAGTGGCAGAACATACACCGCACTTAATTTTTACCGAAGAAATAGATCCAAATGTTGGATTGCAAGGTTTTCAAGCCAGAAGAATTGCTTTTAATTTAGGGCTTTCTGGAAATGCTTTTAAAGAAATGACACAATTTGTCGCCTCTTTATACAATGCTTATGTAGGTTCTGATGCTTCGATGTTTGAAATTAATCCAGTATTAAAAACATCAGATAATAAAATAATTGCCGTTGATGCTAAAGTAAACTTAGATGATAATGCCCTATACCGTCATCCGAAATTAGCCGAAATGCGTGATGTTCGTGAAGAAAACCCAATTGAAGTGGAAGCTAAAGAAGCAGGATTAAACTATGTTGATCTTGACGGAACCGTAGGTTGTATGGTTAACGGAGCTGGACTTGCTATGGCAACTATGGATTTAATTAAATATGCGGGTTTTGAACCAGCTAACTTCCTGGATGTAGGAGGAACTGCTGATGCAAAACGTGTTGAATTGGCTTTTAGAATCATCTTAAAAGATCCTAATGTAAAAGCAATTTTAATTAATATTTTTGGTGGAATAGTGCGTTGTGACCGTGTTGCTCAAGGAGTAGTTGATGCCTACAAGAATATGGGAGATGCTATCAAAGTGCCTATCATTGTTCGTCTTCAAGGTACAAATGCTGAAATTGCAAAAGAATTAATTGATAATTCAGGAATGCCAATTTTATCTGCGGTTCAGTTTCAAGAAGCTGCAGACCAAGTTAAAAGGGCACTTTCTTAATTACAGAAATAGTTTAGATAGTTAAAATCCTGAGTGTTAAACTCAGGATTTTTTTTTGAATAAAATGTAAAGTATATTTCTTAATCTCTGATTAAGATTTCTTGTTCTTTCCGAAATTAAATTTAACTTTCTCTACCACTTGTATTTTGTTATTTCCTTTTGGGAATTCTTTTTTGGATGTTTTTTTCGAGGCAGGTTTTGATTTGGAAGGGCTTTGATCACCTCTTGCTCTATCTTCGTCTTTTGGTTTTGGTTTAAATTCTATTCTTTCTTTAGCCCCTTCTCTTGAAGGAATTTCTGCTTTGTGTTTTGCCAGAACTGCGGTTGGATTTTTTGGGTTTTCCTTTGTTCCACGTAGGTGAATTACTAATCCGTTTAGAAAATTACGCAATACTTGGTCTCCACATTCTACATAGTTTTCATGATTCTCGGCACGAAAAAAAGCGCTTAATTCGGTTTTTGAAATTCTAAAATCTACTAATTCTAAAATTTCAACTATTTGATCGTCACGGAGCATTAAAGCTACTCGGAGTTTTTTGAAAATATCGTTATTTGTCATTTTTATGGTTTAAATCTGCATTAGATTACAAAGATACAATTTTACAAATCCATCCCTCCATATTTTTTTATGTTGGTTTTCAACATTACGAATCCAAATCAAATTTTGTATTTTAGCAAAAAATAAGTTGTGTATGAATAGTTTTGAGGAAAAAAGAAATTTACTGCTAGAGATGATTGCTTTTTCTACCGTTGATGGTCAATTGCACAAACGCGAATATGATTTTCTGTTACTCGTTGCCGCAGAACTTCAAATAGAAAAAGAAACTTTAAACGATTTGTTTCATCAAGAATTGCCTCAAATACCTATAAAATCTGAGTTTGAACGCATCCAGCAGTTTTATCGTTTAGCTTTATTGATGCATTGTGATGGCGTGTTGCATACCAAAGAAGAAAGTGCCATTCATCAAATTTCGCTAAATATGGGTTTGAATCCTAATGTCATCAAGAGGATTCTTAAAATGATGAAAAACGATGTTTCACCAATAATTGATTCGACTGTTTTATTGAATATTTTTCAAGAACAACTCAATTAGGGTTTTCTACCATAAAAAAACAGTTCATTGAACTGTTTTTTTATTTTTGATAACAATCGAAAAAAAGAGCTTTTTTTTTGCCTAACGTCCTAGTTTAGTGAAAAGTGGTTGGAAAT
>JANMZS010000190.1:0-2524 GCA_031383535.1 Flavobacterium sp. | reverse complement strand
ATGAAACTTTCTAAGGAAACCATAGAGAATTTGTTTACCGTTTTGAAACAAGCCGATTTAGTAAAATTTGCCAAATCAAAACCTATGGATTTCGAAATTACCGAAGACCGTAAAAAAATAGAAAGAGCGATAGTTACTTTAGACAAATCTATTCCTATTGTTGTTGAAAAAGAAGATGAGTTGTTGCTCAACGAAATGCAACGCCAACAACATTTGAAAATAGAACAAGAAAAACTAAGAAAGAAAAAAATAACTTTTGCTATTGGGGCTGTACTAGGATTATTTTTTGCCATCACTACTTTTTTTATTGTTACAAAAGGATTCGATTATGTAATTGATAATGTTTTTGGAAATTCATCCAAAGAATTATTAGAAGGCGAATGGGTAAAAAGTGAATATGGCAGTCCGTTAGTTCGAATTAGCACACCCAAAGTCCTTGTCAGAACCGATTTAAAAAAGGTGCTTCCCCAAAATGGTTTGGCACTAATCAAAGACATGCAATCCTTTACTTTTGGCAATTTCAATGACAATTTTTATATCATGGTATCGACCTTAAAATATAAACAAGACCCGAGCGCTAGCGAACAAGCGAAGCAAACAGAAATTGAATTATCAAAATCATTGGAAGCCGCATTACAAACATTAGAGTCACAAGGAGCACAAAACATGATTGTAAAACAAGAAGAGTTTGAAACTGCCGAGGGAATTAAAGGAATTAAAGGCTACGGGACTTTTTCAAAAATTGATGAAGAAAATAAAAGCAGTACCAAATTCTATTATGAAGCTTTGCTTTTTAGTCAAGAAGGAGGATTACAACAAGTTATCATAGTTCATGAAGAGGGTGATAAATATGCCAATGATATTTCGGACAAAATTTTAAGCTCTGTAGAACTTCAAAAAACAAATCAATAATGGGAAAAGTCACTTTTTTAAATCCTGAATTTTTTTGGTTGTTTCTTTTGATTCCAATCGCAGTTGCTTGGTTATATTGGAAAAGAAATCAAACTACGGCTACTTTAAAAATAAGTTCACTTAAAGGATTTGAAAGCAATAAATCTCTATTGGCTAAATTGAAACCTTTACTAAATGTACTTCGATTATTGGCTTTAAGTTCGTTAATTATTGCTATGGCAAGACCTAGAACGGTAGATGTAAGTAATAAAACCAAAACTACTAAGGGAATTGATATTGTCATGGCGGTAGATGTTTCGGGTAGTATGCTCGCCAAGGATTTAAAACCTAATCGGATGGAAGCACTAAAAAGAGTGGCGACCGATTTTGTTGAGCAAAGACCTAATGACAGAATTGGGCTTGTAGTGTATGCTTCAGAAGCGTATACAAAAACCCCTGTAACCAGTGATAAAGCAGTTATTGAAGATGCAATCAATAGTATCAAATATGATAATGTTTTAAAAGACGGAACAGGAATAGGAATGGGATTAGCAACCGCCGTAAACCGATTAAAAGATAGTAAAGCCAAAAGTAAAGTTATTATTCTCTTGACCGATGGAGTTAATAATGCAGGATTTATAGAGCCAGAAACCGCAGCGGATATTGCTAGACAATACGGAATTAAAGTATATACTATAGGAATTGGAACTAATGGAATGGCAGAATTTCCGTATGCGATTGCGCCAAACGGACAATTTTTGTTTCAAATGATGCAGGTTGAAATTGACGAACAATTATTGAGAAGCATTGCCAGTAAAACAGATGGAAAATATTTTAGAGCAACCAGCAATAGCAAATTAGCCGAAATTTATGCTTCTATCAATAAGTTAGAAACTACTGAGATCGAAGAGCTTAAATTTTATGATTACGACGAAAAATTCAGACCTTTTGTGTTGATTGCTGGTTTGTTGTTGTTAGTAGAAATTGGATTAAGAAACACGGTTTATAGGAGTTTTATTTAGGTTTAAACACAAAGTACACAAGGAATGCACAAAGAACACAAAATGCGCGAAAATAAATTTAAGAATTTTGATCAAACATAAAAGCAGTTAAAGAATAATAAACGAAAAATTTTAAATACAGTTTGCAATTCACTTTGTGAACTTTGCGAAAGAACTTTGCGCCCTTTGCGGTTAAAAAAATGGAATTAGACGAATCAAAATATTTATATCTTCTTGTTATAGTGCCTGTTTTGGTGCTGTTTTTTCTATACAATCAATATTGGAAAAGAAAAAAACAGCTTGAATTCGGCGACTTAGAATTAGTTAAAAAATTAAGTCCTGAAAAATCAGTTTTCAAACCAGGTTTAAAATTAGTTGTATTTCTTTTGGCTTTAGTTGGACTCATTTTAGGCTTGGTAAATCCAAAAATAGGCACTAAAATGGAAACCGTAAAACGAGAAGGAATCGACATCGTTTTTGCCATGGATGTTTCTAAAAGTATGCTTGCAGAAGATGTTGCCCCAAACCGATTAGAGAAAAGTAAACAAATCGTATCACAAATTATCAATCAATTAGGCAGTGATAGAATAGGAATTGTGGCTTATGCTGGAAGTGCTTTTCCAATTTTGCCT
>JANMZS010000155.1:0-11450 GCA_031383535.1 Flavobacterium sp. | reverse complement strand
GAAATCTCTTTCGGAACGGCTGTCAATTCAATATGTCTAGGAACGTGTCGTCTTTTTAATTGAATGGACTAAAATCCATTCCTGTTCAAAGCGGGTGCAAAAGTAACAAACTATTTTGTCTTTACAAAGAAAAATATTTTATTTTTTAAATAAAATTAATTCACCGATTTTTCGCTTTTGGGATAGCCAAGTTACAAAAACTTAACAACTCCTTAAAACTATTATTCGATTTTTTTTCTTTAAATTATATGAACGTCTGTTTCAATGCGGGTGCAAAAGTAACGCCTTAATTCGATTTTGCAATGGCTTTTTTGAAGTTTATTAAAAGTATTTTTTAAGTGTTTGAATTCGTGACCGTTGAAAGTGAAAGTTTTTGAAAAAATGAGATTTTTAAATTATTGCTTTTGATTTATCTATAGATTTTATAGTAGTTTAGAGTTTCGTTCGGCTAATTGACACTCAAATATGCAAAGATTTTCATTGTTAATACAAAGTAATGAGATTGCCTCTCTTTTAAAAGAAGGATTCTTTATGATAAGAAAATGCCATAGCCCTGATAGTAGTGAAAATCCTTTTGTGCCCGCCCCGAAACATCGGGACGGCACAAAAGATTGAAACGGATAGCAGGAAATAGCTCCTGATAAAACTAAAGGGGAAAGAAATGATTATTGTGTTTTAATCGAAACGAATTGCCTTGACTGGAGAAATCTTGGTGATGATATAGGAAGGAATTAGTAAAACCAAAAAGCAAACTGATATTGTAAGCAGGTTTAGCAATAGGATATACCCCCAATTCAAATAGACTGGTGCTTCGTTGACATAATAATTTTCGGGATTAAGCTTGATGATGCCAAAATACTGTTGTAATAACACTAAAGAAATACCTATTAAATTCCCCCAAAACAAACCTCTTACTATAAGATAAAAGGCATTGTATAAAAATATTTTTCTAACCGACCAATTGTTTGCTCCCAAGGCTTTTAATATTCCTATCATTTGTGTACGCTCCAGAATAAGCACTAACAGGGCAACAACCATATTGATCGTAGCCACCAGAATCATTACCCCCAAAATAACTATAATATTAAAATCAAATAATTTCAACCACTCAAAAATGAAACTATACTTGTCTATTATGGTTTTACTATCTAGGGTTGATGCTGTTTTTTGATAAACCTCTTCCCCAACACTGTTAATTTTATTAAAATCTTTGACAAAAATTTCAAAGGCCCCTACCTCATCTGAACTCCATTTGTTCATTCGTTGTATGTGGCGTATATCGCCTATTATATAAGTAGCGTCGAATTCTTGAAAACCAGAATTGTATATCCCTACAATTTTAAATCTTCGGATGTTTGGTAATTGACTTTGACTTTCTTTGATAAAAAACGTGTTGAAATCATCGCCTAATTTGAGATTCAATCTATTAGCAAGAAATTGAGAAATAAGTGCTTCTTGATTTAGTTTTTTGGTAAAATCAGGTAATCTTCCAGAAACAATATATTCTTTGATATTATTCCATTGATAATCATTTCCAACTCCCTTAAGGATTATTCCTTCAAAGTCATTTTCAGTTCTAATAATTCCGGCCTTACTCGCTATGGCTTGAATATGGCTTACTTCTGGGACAGAGGTGAATTTAGGATAAAAGTTTTGCTTTTTAGATATTGGAATAAGTGTAACTTCAGATTGATTATTATCAAAATTCGAAACTATAATATGTCCGTTAAATGCAGAAACCTTTTCTCTGATTTTTTTTTGTAAACCAATTCCGGTTGCTACCGAAATAATCATCATAATCATACCAATAGCAATAGCTGAAATAGCAATTTTTATAATTGGAGATGAAATACTGCTTTTGAAATGCTTAGCTGTTATGAGTCGTTTGGCAATGAAATATTCTAATTTCAATTTAATTTGAATTGGTTTAGGATGTTCAAAAGTACTATTTAAAGATTAAATTCAAATTATCAATTTTGCCAAATTAAAAAATAATAAATTTTACAATGGCATTTTCTTCTTCATTTCTTCTACAATATTAAAAGCAGCTGGACAAATGGCGACATTTTGCAAAGTCAAATCCGTAATTTGATTGAACTTCTTTCTATCGGTATGCGGAAATTCACGACATGCTTTAGGGCGAACATCATAAATGAAGCAAGTATTATCACTGTCAAGAAACGTGCATGGTACACTTTTCAAAACATAATCTTTGTCTTCATCAATTCGTAAATATTGATTTATAAACTGTTGTGGTTTTTGTCGCAAATGTTTTGAAATTCTTTCTATGTCAGCCAAAGTAAACAATGGCCCTGTGGTTTTGCAACAATTAGCACATTTTAAACAATCGGTTCGTCTAAATTCGGCATCATGAATCTCTTGCATCACATAATCTAAATTTTTAGGTGTTTTCTTTTTCAGCTTCTCAAAATACTTTTTGTTTTCGATATGCTTATCTTTGGCCTCTTTAGGAAGTTGTTCGATTATTTTTTTCAAGTTTCAGGTTTCATGTTGAGCTACAAAGTTAAACAACTTCCTATATTAATACTAAAAACTCGAGGAGAGATTGCTTTGCTTCGTGCCTCGCAACTCCTCGCAATGAACATGAAAGACCTTTTTGGAAAAGCCATACTTGATTTTCAAACTAATAATTCTCCCGAGGATTTAATTACCGAAACTTCTATTTCTGAAGCGGATGAAATGAGTGTTGGGTATCTTTTTCGAACTTATGATGAAATGCCAAAATTGGAACAAAAAGCTTTGCAATTGGCAAAAGGAAAAGTTCTTGATGTGGGTTGTGGCGCTGGAAGTCATAGTTTGACTTTGCAAAACGAGCGAGGTTTATCTGTAACTTCTATAGATATTTCTTCTAATGCGATTAAAGCTTGTCAACTTCGAGGTTTGAAAAATGCAAAAGTCCAAGATGTTTTGTCACTCGAAAAGGAAAAATTTGACACCATATTATTATTAATGAATGGGGCAGGAATTTTTGGAACGCTAAAAGAAGCTCCCCTATTTTTTAATAAATTAAAAAGCCTACTAAATCCTAATGGTCAAATACTTATCGATTCCTCTGATATTATTTATATGTTTGATGAAGATGACGAAGGAGGTAAGTGGGTTTCTGGTGATCAATATTATGGTGAATTGACTTTTACAATTACTTATAAAAATGAAATTGAAAAAACTTTTCCGTGGCTCTATCTTGATTACAACACTTTGCAAAATGCGGCTTTCGCCAATGGATTGCAATGCGAATTGATACTAGAGGGAGAACATTTTGATTATTTGGCAAGGCTTTTTATCTAGAAAAAAATCAAATTATTATACTTTAATCAAATCCGTAGTTACAATTATATCTTCTAAAGCTTTGTACAAAACATCTAAATCTTCTTGAGAATTGTATCCATTTATGGAATATCTCAAAAAATAATTTCCGTTAAGCGGCATTACAGGGATTTCGATTTTGTGTTTTTCGAAAAGTAATTCCTTTAATGCTACAGGATTGGAAGTCTTCACGGGAATGCTTGCCATTTGTACTAAAAACTCTTCTGTAATTGGACAAATAGGTTTTGTATTGAGCAAATCGCAAAAGCGTTGGTAATTTTCTAGAACTATTTTTCGGCATTCCTTTGATTTTTCTTCCCAATCATTTTGTTCTAAAAAATCAATCACTTTTGGCGTACATAAAAACGTCGAAATTTCTCTAGTACCTTGAAATTCTTGATAATCTAAAAACTGGCTTTCGCCTGGAGAAACGCTTTCATACCCCCAGCCCACAATAAGTGGATCGAGCATTTCTTGAAATTCTTTTTTTACATATAAAAACGAACTCCCTTTAGGTGCCAACATCCATTTATGTAATGTTCCTGTATAAAAATCTGGATTCAATGCTGTAATATCCAACTCTATTTGACCTGGAACGTGAGCACCGTCAATTATAGTAATCAAGCCCAATTCACGAGCCTTATCGCAAATTTCTTTAATTGGAAAAATTAATGATGTGGCACTCGAAATATGATTTAAAAAAATAATTTTAGTTTTGGAGGTGTACCCACTCCAAAACTCCTCTAAGATTTGTTCTTTAGAAACAACTGGTAGCGAAATGTTTTGACGGATATATTTTGCTCCCGATTTTTTGCAGTAGAAACTCCAAGTTCTGTCCATCGCACCATACTCGTGGTTTGTGGTAAGAATTTCATCTCCTTCTTTCAAATCCAAACTTCGCATAATCGTATTGACTGCAAAAGTTGGATTTGGTGTAAAAAAGAAATCATTTGGTTTACAGCCAATGTATTTTGACAATCTTTCTTTGGCTATTTTTAAATATTCTGCTGTTTTTTTCTGAATGAAATAAACTGGCTCGGTTTCTAGTTCTAATTGAAATCGCTGAAATTCTTCAAAGATAGGTTTTGGACAAGCACCAAAGGAACCGTGATTTAGAAACGTGATTTCGGGATCGAGAAAGAATTGCGATTTCATTTATAGATTTTTTAAAGGAATATCAAGTCCAAAACAAAGGACAAAAAATTAAATCAATTAGTACTTATACTAATTGGTAAAGCAAATGAAACTCTTACATATTTACCGTTTTGTTCTCCAGGAATCCATTTTGGGCATATTTTCAATACCCGAATTGCCTCTTCTCCAGTCCCATAACCAAGATCCTTTATGATTTTCACTTCATCAATACTTCCATCTTTTTCAATAATAAAAGCAACATAAACCTTACCTACTAATCCTTTAACGTCAGGTATGATATAATTTTTACCAATAAATTTATAAAATTCATTCATTCCGCCAGGAAATTCAGGTTTTACATCAATTCCAGAAAAATTATATGGTTTATCATTTACAGATTCATTAGTTTCCTGAGCATTAACAAATTGAAAAGAATTAAAAGCGATTGCAATAAGTAAAAAGTTCTTCATATCAAGGAATATTTAAATATTTATGGGTTTGTAAGGATACACGCCATTTTGGATTATTCATCACATAATCAACAATTAGTGGTGTCATTTCTTCTTTTTTGCTCCATTCGGGTTGAAGGAATAAAATAGCGTTTTTATTCACTTTTTCGGCTTGTTCGTCTGCGAAAATAAAATCATGTTTATTATAAATAATCACTTTTAGTTCATCTGCATTGTCATACACTTCTTGAGTTGGCAGTTTATTTTTCTTTGGCGAAAGACAAATCCAATCCCAAACTCCCGTTAAATTATAAGCTCCCGAAGTTTCAATATGTACTTTAAGATTATTATTTTTTAATTCCTGAGTTAGCAAACTCATATCCCACATCAAAGGTTCTCCACCAGTAACCACAATGGTATCGGCATATTTTGTGGCATTGGCAACAATTAAGTCGATATGGGTAGGTGGATGCAGCTCAGCATTCCAACTTTCTTTAACATCACACCAATGGCAACCTACATCACAACCACCTATTCTAATAAAATAAGCCGCAGTTCCTGTATGGTAGCCCTCGCCTTGAATGGTGTAAAATTCTTCCATTAAGGGGAGCATAGTGCCTTTATTGACTTCTACTTGTATTTCTTTTGATAACATTTCTTTATTTTAAAGGGCAAAGATAGTGAATTTGAGAATTGAGAATATAGAAAGAGATTGCTTTGCTTCGTTTCTCGCAACACCTTGCAATGACTTAATTAATAAAAAAAACCGATAGTCCCAGAACTATCGGTTTAAAAATTTTAATTAAAAACCCTATTTTAAGAATGCTAACATCTCTAAAGCACGTTTGTCTGCTGGGTCTATTTCTAATGATTTGGCAATATACTCTTTTGCTTTTATTTTATCCGAAGTCAAAAAAGTCGAAGCGATATTGTTATAGGACTCCACAAATTTCTTTTTTACAGCTGGTTTAGCAATTTCTTCTACCCCTTTTTCAGTTGTTTTAGCAATATACTCTTCATACGATTTTTTCATTACTTCATTATTTTCAAGAAGCGCATTTACTCTTGCTCTGAAAATATAAGCTTCTTGATATGCGGGTGAAGCCGCAATTACATTTGCGAATGCTAAATCTGCCTTATTTAATGCGATAGGATCTGGCGTTTTATTGCTTTTATTGTTATCATAATATAATGCTAATCCGTAGTAGATATTATCATCTAAATAATTTTTGGCCTCTTTATTTGTTGAACCTATTTCGAAAATTGATGCTGCTTCTTTGTAGAGTTTTTGAGTAAATAACTTTTTACCTATTTCATTCAAATCTTCGACTGCCAGAGGTTCCATTTCAATTGCTTTTTTAATATCGGTTAAACCTGCATTAAAGCTCGTTGGATCAATTGATAATCCATCAACAGCAGTACCTTTTTTGATTTTAGCCAATCCTAAATACATATAATCTTTAGCTATTATTTTATTGGTTGGATTTGAAACAAAACTTTCTAATGATTTTAAAGCTGCATCAATATTTCCGTTTTCATAGGCTGAATAGCCTAAATATCTATAAATTCTGGGGTTTACTTTGTCTAGTTCTATCATTTTATTGGCTTCTTTTTCAAGAGCAACATAATCTTTTACCAAAATAAGAAAATCGGCATGACGCATTCTAGAATTTAAAGAATAATCCGTTAAACTCATGTATTTTTCATAATTTTCAATGGCACTTTTCATCAAATCTACCGATTTTGAGGGTTTGTTTCTACCCCATTTGTAATAGGTTTCGGCTAATTCTCTGTACACAGGACCATAATTTGAACTAATTGCTATAACCTCATCAAAGGCTTTCAAAGCTTCTTCATACGATTTTGCTCCTTTCAATAAAACACCTAATTGCATTTTGGCTCTAATCAAGGTGTTATCCGCTTGAAAAGCATTTCTATATGCTACATAAGCATCATTTTGATTTTTATCCCCATAATGTGCATCGCCCAAAGCCAGTTGAACTTGAGCATCTAACGGGCTAGTCAAAGCCGCCTTATTTAAATAAGAAAGTGCCGCTTTGTAATCCGGTTTAGAAATATTCATATAGGCTCTGCCAATATAAATATTTTCTTCAAAGTCTTTTTTTCGCATATCCTTTGTTGCCAATGCAAATAAAGTTTGTGCACCTGTAACATTTCCGTTTTCTAGTTCAATTTGACCTAAACCAATATTGTTAAATTTTCCGCCTTCGGAGCCTAACAATCCCTTTTGAAAATAGATTTTTGATGAATCGACCACACTTTGATTAAAGTAAATATTACCTAAAAGAAATGCAGCTTTACCATTTTCTGGTTTGGTTTGAATTATCGATTTTAATATTGATTTTGCTTTTTCAAATTGCTCTGCATCAATTGCTTTTTTAGCTTGATCGACATCTTGAGCATATCCAATTGAAATGGATGCTAATAAAGCAATACTTAGCGTTTTAAATGTATTCATTTGTATTGGGTGTTATTTATTAATTATTTCTTTTCTAATATTTAGTCTTCGTCCTGGTATAGTAACGGGTAACAATCCCGACTTTAGAATTATTCTTTGTCCAATATCGCCAGCAACAAAGGAAGCAAACCCCATTCCTAATCCAGAATTTCCTTGACAATTCACAATATACAAATCACGTGCCAAAGGATATTTACCTTCTGCCAAATTATTTTGGCTTGGCTCATAATAGTCTTTTCTGGTAAGACTTTTTACAGCCAGTATATTGACTTTATCTACAAACTCTTGCATCTTTGGGGATGGTTGCGACAACCAATTTACTCCTACTACTCCAATCATTCCATCGTTTTGAGCAACAAATTGAATGACTTCTTCATTTGTTTTAAACGAATATACAGCATCAGTTCGTGTTGTTTTAGTCCCTGCTAAAGTATTCATAAACCGAACTGTACTCGAATTTGGATTGTCAAAAACTAACCCTTTTATCTTTGAACTAGACTTTCCTTGCATAAAAGAAACCACATCTTGTAACGCAATTAAGGTATCCTTATTATTTTTGTTGGCAATAAAAGCTATAGCATCAATAGCGATTTTAGTGGTTCTCGGAATAATTTTCTTTTGTTCAAATAGTTTTTTTTCAGCATCAGAAAGTTCCCGAGTTAAAACAGCAATACCATTTTCTTGTCTCACCAAAGAACTAATAGCTTCCAATTCAGATTTTGCAACAATGCTTAGTTTAGCATCATAATAACTTTCAAAAACTGCAATTTGATCCTCAATAATAGGCACAAGAGTTTCATCAACTAAAATGGATGCGTTTCCTTTGATTATGGTTTCTACTTCTTTAGACGTTTTTTTCTCCTGTTTTTTATTACAGTTTATTATACTAAAAAAACAAAAAAACAGTAGTACAAATTTCAGTATTCTTAACATGGTTGTTAGTCTTTGTTTGAATTAAAAAATCTCAAAAAGCGTAAAAAAGAATACACTATTAGGATAATGCCAAAAGCAATTCTATAGCCAGGTTTCATTAAGATTGGAAAGTCTTTACAGAATATAACAATAATTCCTAAAACAAAATAGAGCAAAAAAAACAATAGACCTATAACGAGAAGAAACCGCTCTTTGAGCGATTTCTCCATGAAATTAATACAACCTTTTAGCTGCATTATTGCTGAATTTGCAGATTGATTGGCATCTGAAATTGCATTCTTACAGGTTTGCCATTATTATTACCTGGAATCCATTTCACTTTAGAGGACTTCAAAACTCTTATAGCTTCTTTCCCAGTACCAAAACCAATATCTCTAAGCACTTTTATATCTGTTATTGAACCATCTTTTTCAACAACAAAAGTTACATAGACTTTACCTCCCTCAAATCCATCATCTTCTGGCATATTAAAATTACTACCAATAAAAGATCTAAATTTGTCAATTCCACCAGGGTACTCAGCAGGAATTCCAATACTAGCTGATGAATAAACGGCATTATCTTCTTCAACCACTGCTGCAGTTCCCGTACCTACAGGCTCGACAGTTAGTTCAGCATCAGGATCTCCTTTTATAGTTTCGGCACCAATTTTTTTGTCTTTTATCTCAGTAACCTTTGGTGGCTCTTCAGTAACTTCATCTGCTTTTGCTACCACTGGTTTTACAAATTTCACCTGATCCACTTTTGGCGGCGGTGGCGGCGGTGGCGGCAATGTAGGGTCTCTTGGCTTTTCTTTAGGTGGTAATTTTACTGTTGTAATTTTAATATCGTTATTCGCATCGTCAGTAGTCTCTGGTATCAAACTAATGATTAGGGGCGCACTAACTGCAAGAATAAAAAACAAGCTCCCAATCATAAGCGCTCTATAGGTAGTCTTATTATTGGTTGTTCTTAATTCATAAGCCCCATAACTTTGGTTACGCCCTTCGAATACGATATCAACCCATTGTCTTTTGAATAAATCTAATTTCATTTGTAGCTATTTTTTTTTAATTATATAGTTAGTAAGTTCTAAGTTTTGTCTTATTTACCTACTAACAATTTAGCTTCTTCGGGTGAAAATTCAGGAACAATTGCATAAGTTTCAACCCCTGCAATTGCCATTTCGTCTAATATATCAACCAAGTTACGGTAATTTGATTTTTTCGTAGGCTTGATAATTACTATAATTCCATTACCTGGTTTTCCTTGAGCCGTTGAATAGGCCAAAACAGACTTTTTTCTAGACAAAATTTCTTTTCGAATTCCTTCTTTACCGTAAGTAAACTCTTTTGGAGCGCCACCAGCAACTGGAGTTGCTAGTAAACCTACATAGCGAACAATTTTGTCATTATCTGCTAACATGATGGTCATAGTACGATTTTCATCTACTTTAACCGGTGGTGTTTTATCTTTTGGATCTTTATCTGGCAACCCCAAACTCATAGATTGTGGTTTAGACAAGGTGGTAGTCAACATAAAGAAAGTAATCAATAAGAAAGCCAAATCTACCATAGCAGTTAAATCTACCTTTGAGTTTTGTTTTTTACTTCTTACTTTTCCACCTTTTCCGCCACCACCGTCGCCGGTATTTAATTCAGCCATTTTAGTGTGTTTTTTTAATTAGTTGTCTTTTCCTTCTAATCCAGTTACTAAGCTAAAGCTATTGATTTTCTGGTCTTGTAAAATATCCATCACTTTTTTGATTAAAGGATATTCTTCTTTTGCATCACCCTTAATTGCAATTTGCAATTCCTTGTCATTTACTTCAATATTAGCAGTTCGTGCAAATTGTACCCAATCTGATAATTGATTATCCAATGAATCTTTAGGGATTCCGGGTTGTCCAGCTTTGCTTCTGTCTGCGCTCTTCATGTCAAGAATTTGCTTTAAACTTTGTATTGGCACACCAAAACTTTCCATCAATGCAAACTTTGTTAAATCCTCGTCTGAAAATTTCATGTTGTATTTTTGACCCATAAATTCCAGTGTTTTTTTTCGAATTTCTCTTCCTTTAAGGTCAAAAAATACTTTTCCTTTTCCTACAGTCAAAGTAGCCAAATCTGTTTCTGGCAATTTTGTTTGCACCGTAGATGCCGGAGTATCCACTGGCATTACTTCTGGAACTTTAGCTGTGGCAGTCAAAATAAAGAAGGTAAGCAAAAGAAAAGCTACATCACACATCGCCGTCATATCGGTAGATGCTGATTTTTTATTCATTTTTATTTTTGCCATTGTTTTTTATATAATATTAATAAATAATATCAAGAAATTATTGTTTTAAGCTACCTCTAAATTTTCTGTAGGTATTCACGATAGTTGTCCCTGCCTCATCAATAGAGTAAGTCAAATCGTCAATTTTAGAGGTGAAGAAGTTGTAAGCAACAATAGCTAAAATAGAAGTAGAGATACCTGTTGCAGTGTTAATCAAAGCTTCAGAAATACCAGTCGCCAAAGCTGCTTGGTCAGGAGTTCCTGCTGATGCCAATGCACCAAACGCTTTAATCATACCCGATACCGTTCCTAATAATCCTCCAAGAGTTCCTAAAGAAACTAAAGATGAAATAATAGTCATGTTTTTTTCTAACATTGGCATTTCAAGCGAAGTTACTTCTTCGATTTCTTTGTGAATAGTTTCGGAAGCTTCTTCGCTGTTAAAACCTTCTTTTTTAACATCTTGGTATTTTACTAAAGCTGATTTTATTGCGTTAGCAACAGAACCTTGCTGTTTGTCACATTGACCAATGGCGTCTTCTATTTTACCAGCTTTAATATCCCCTTGAACTTTAGCCATAAAAGCGTCTAGATTTCCTTTACCTCCTGCTTTAGAAATAACAAAAAATCTTTCGATTGAGAAAACAAGAACCATCAATAACATACCTAACAATACAGGTACGATAAATCCTCCTTTATACACTTGTCCTAATGTGTTGATTGGATGACCCGTTTCAGGATTACCTCCCTCGAAGTTTGCTGCTGCTCCCATAACAAATTTCCAGAAGTAATGCCAGTGGATACTCCGGCATCTACGGTGCAAACAAAATTGCCAGAAACAGATTTGGCTACTTTGACTGTAGGAAAAGGAAAAG
>JANMZS010000061.1:0-4161 GCA_031383535.1 Flavobacterium sp. | reverse complement strand
TTAAAAAGACAACACTAGAAAATGATAGGGTTGAGAGAATTTTATTGTCTTATTTTTATATTTGTCGGTTGATAGTGATAGTTTATATATGAATGTGCTTTGAAAATATTCTATTTTACATAATATAAATTATAGTTCAATTTATTGTTTGAAATAAATTTACGAAAAGAGATATTGATTCTAAATTCAATTTGTGTTTACTGCTTATTCTTGTTCGATGTGAAATCTGTTTTATTTTGAAAAATTTGATTTGCAATTAACTTTTCAATCAATTCATCTTTAGTCAAATGATGAAAAATAGTTTTAACTTTATTTTTAAATTCAGAATTTAATTCCTGATTTGGTTTTGTTTTAAAAATTTGCTTAGCCCACAATAAAGTATTATTTTCTTCGATATTTTCTGCCGTTGGTTTTTGAAATTTAGAAAATTTAATTTCTAATTCACGTTCAAAATCAGCAATTTCAGGAACTTCTTCGGCTTGTAAAACAGTTAATGATAATCCTTTTGTACCGATAGCTATCGGTACTCTAGCAGTTCTTCCGCTACGGTGAACATACACTTCATACACATCGGGTAAATGATAATTCACTACATAGGATATTGCAGCAACATCAATTCCTCTGGCAGCTAAATCAGTTGCTACCAAAATATTGATATGTCCTTCCCGGAATTGCTCCATGATTCTATCCCGAATTCCTTGTGACAAACTACCGTGTAAAGCACCTGATGAAAATTTATTAATGGCTAAATTCTTGGCTAATTTATTAACAGCGGCTTTGGTTTTGCAAAAAATAATGCCTCGTTCTCCGTCTTTTGAAGTCAAAAAGTGCATTAACACATTCAATTTTTCAATGGGATCTACAACAATGTATTGGTGATCAATGCCCTGATTGCCTACAGTTTGCATATCGGCACTTATCTGAATCACATTTTTATGTAAGTAATTCTGAATCAATTGCTTTATTGTACCAGGCATGGTAGCTGAAAACAAAAAAGTTCTATGATTTTTAGGAATTTCAGCAATAATTTCATCTAGACTTTCTTTCAAAATAGTAACCATTTCATCCGCTTCGTCTAGCACCAGAAATCGGGTTTCTTTTAAGTTAATGGCTTTGTGTTGCATTAAATCGATTAATCTTCCTGGTGTAGCCACTACAATATGTGTTGGTAAAGATAATCGTTCTATTTGTGGTTTTATGGGAATTCCTCCACAGACTGCTGCAATGGAAACTTCTGGTATATATTTAGAAAAAGCTTCTAAATTACTAAAAATCTGATGTCCTAATTCACGTGTTGGTACTAATATTAAGGCTTGAATGGCATTATTATGGGTATCTATCAATTGCAGTAAAGGCAATCCAAAAGCGGCTGTTTTTCCAGTTCCTGTTTTTGCAAGTCCAACGATATCGGTTGTATTTGCTAAAAATAACGGAATTACTTTTTGTTGAATTTCTGTCGGTTCAACAATTTTTAAATCATCTAATGCTTTGATGATAGATTCCTGTATACCTAATTTGGAAAATTGTTTTGACATTGATTATAATATTTTTTTATTACTTTCATTTTGACTATTAACTATGAAAGTGTTCATAACGACAACTGCTATCTAAAATCTGCATTCTGAAAAATCTACTCCGCTTCGTTCATAATTTTTTCACGATACTTCTTCCCTATTAATAGTAAAAGTTTTTGTTTATAGTCTTCTACAAGCCATTCTCTATAGTTTTTACTACATTGACTCAAGCATTTTGCATATCTTTTTATACGACATTCAATATCTGGGTCTAATTCTTTATACAATTCTTTTGCCTCTCGTAATTCTTCTGAATTGTCAACACACATGGCAGCGTGTTGTTCTAGGGATTTATCTAAAACTACTTTTGACCTTAAATTTTGGGCAATAATTTGTTTGTGTTCATCGTCAATATCAAAAGTAACTACAGCTGTATTCGCAAATTTGGCTCGTAATTCAGGCGGCATGGTGTATTTAAAATACATTTCAATTTCTGAATCATCTCTTAAATTTTCTAAATAAAATTCAGGAGATTTAAAAATATGTTGCCAATTGACTGGCTCACTCCATAGTCCAAATCGAGCCGCATTATTGCCTAAATCAATTACCGTAAACATGTCTTTATTAGGTAATTTTCTAGAACCGCGCCCTATCATTTGAAAGTACAAAGTCAATGATTTCGTAGCTCTATTTAAAATTATTGTTTCAACAGTAGGTTCATCAAATCCAGTGGTTAAAATTCCTACCGAGGTTAAAATGGCATTGGGTGTTTTCTTAAACCATTGCAAGATATCTTTTCGTTCTTCGACACTACTGGTGTTATCCAAATGTCTTATGCCATAACCAGCTTCTCTAAATGTTTCATAAACATATAAAGAAGTGTTAATTCCATTATTAAAAATCAGGGTTTTTTTGCCTAATGATTTTTCTGTGTAGGCATGCAATAATTTTTCTTGCATCGCCATATTGGTATATAAATCGTCGGATGATTTCACGGTATAATCACCATTAATTCCAACTTTTAATGATGTTAGACCCACATCATAACTATAGGTAATTGCTTTGGCCAAAAAACCTTTTTCTATTAAGGAACTTATATTGTCACCTACAATTAACTCATCATAGTTTTCGTGCATCGGTAGTTTAATGTTCGAACTCAACGGAGTGGCTGTAACGCCAAGAATAAAAGCATTTTTGAAGGAACTTAATAATTTTCGAAAAGAGTTATAATGAGCTTCATCAATAATGACTAATCCAATGTTGTCTAGATGGAGTTTCTCGTCATTAATACGATTTTTCAAAGTTTCAACCATAGCTACAAAACAGGAATAATCGTTTTGATCAGGTAAATCTTTTACTTTGCTATTGATTATCTTATTTTTAACATCAAACCCTTTAAGCATTTTTGAAGTCTGCTTACACAACTCAATCCGGTGTGTCAAAACCACTACTTTTTTATCATGTTTGGACAAATACTGCCTTACAATTTCAGAAAAAACGACAGTTTTTCCGCCACCAGTAGGTAATTGATATAATAAATGGTGATTTATAGGGGCGTTATCTAATCGTTCAAAAATAGTTTCAATATCACCTTTTTGATAGGAATACAATTCTTTTTTATCTTCTATTTCTGTTTCTAGAGTATGTTGAGACATTGCTATTGATGGGTTTTTGCAAAAATACACCTAAAAAAGAGTTATTTCACTAATAAAATAAAATAATTAAATTTTAGTACTAAAAAATCAATAATAAAACACCAATTAATATTCAAATCGCTCTATAATGGCTAAAAATGAGTCTTTATTATACCAGTTTTGACGCATCGTTTCAGTGGAAATATCCAATAATCTAGTTTTGAATACATCTAAAATTCCGTTTGCAATCATAAAACTTACAGCTTGTTCAAAGGAATTGAGCATACTTTTGAAAAACAATTCTTGTTTGATAATATGATCAGACGAGTAGGTTTGTGCAATTTCAATAGCATAAAGCATGATGTCTGCAATCACAAATGGGTCTACTCCTAAAACGATAAAATGCTTAATGTACTTTTGAGCAACCGACCGTCTCAATTTAGGTCTCTTTGCTTTTATAGAAGTTTTAGTAGGGAAATATTCATTTGAAATTTTGATTTTAGATTCTTTTAATAAAGTATCTTCTTTTGGATTAAAAACAAAATCATAATAAATCTTTACCGCTGGGAACTTATCATATAGTTCCAAGATTTGCTCTTCCAGCTGAGCTTTTTTAAGATCTGAAATGTATTTTTTTAAATCGCGTTTACTCATTTCTAATTTTGTTATGACAAAAGTAAATTACTTTAGCAATCTATCAACTAAAATCAATTGATATTAGTTAATTTTGTTTTTAAATTCAATACTTACATATCTATGGTTAAATTATTTAAATACGCTGCTATCCTAGAGGGAATATCTTATTTGGTTTTGTTTGCCAATATGCTTTTGATAAAACCTTCCAATGCATCACTTTATAAAACTTTATTATATATGCGAATCAAGGGTTGAAAAACCAACTAAAAAAGAAAGAAATTTCTTCTTTAAAATTAGATTAATAGGCTGAAAATCAGTATATTTATAGTGTATTCAACGCACATATAAAAATATGATTAATCAGCCTAAAGCTCTAA
>JANMZS010000241.1:0-42380 GCA_031383535.1 Flavobacterium sp. | reverse complement strand
AGCAATCTTAATGCTTAGAAAAAATTGAATGTTCACAACATTTCCAGTACAACCATTTTGATAAATTGATTATAATTCTTTCAAGTGGTGATTGATTAAACGTGTGAACAATTCAACTATTTACACGTTTTAATTATGCTTTTTTAACTAAATTCATTCCGCATTTTGGGCATTTTCCAGGTTTATTGCTAGTAACTTCGTGGTGCATTGGGCAGTGGTAATCCATTGTTGCCATTTTTTTCATTTTGTCAGTACACATTTTTCCGCTCATTTCCATACAATCTCCGTTTTTCATCATCATTTTTTTACCATCTTTCATAGTGCATTCGCCATTAGTCATACACTTTGTGCCATTTTTCATAACCATACTTTTTTCCATAGGCATAGTTTTACCGTCTTTCATTACCATCATTTTACCGTCTTTCATCATACAACAATCTTTCATCATTGTAGATTTTTTCGCTGTTTGTGCATTAGCACTTAACGAAATTACCATTAAAAACAGTATCAGAAATGAAACTGTTTTTGTCGAAATTAATTTTAAATTATTCATAATAAATTGTATTTAATCATTCGTCAGTTCCGCTGTTGCTCGGTCTTCAGTCTCGCTGTTGCCCGATTTATAGTTGTCAAAGTTTTAAATTTCGCAGTCGTAACGCATTTACAATTACTGATACCGAACTAAATGACATAGCTAAAGCGGCAATCATAGGAGATAATAAAATTCCAAAAAATGGATATAAAACTCCCGCTGCGATTGGCACTCCTAATACATTATAGAAAAAGGCAAAAAATAAATTTTGCTTGATGTTTCTCATCACTGCATGGCTTAAATTTTTGGCTTTCACAATACCTTGCAAATCACCTTTGACCAAAGTTATTTTAGCGCTTTCTATCGCGACATCTGTTCCCGTTCCCATGGCAATTCCGATATTGGCTTGAGCCAAAGCTGGAGCGTCATTAATTCCGTCGCCTGCCATTGCAACAATTTTTCCTTCGGCTTGCAGGCGTTTTATTTCGTTTAGTTTGTCTTCGGGTAAACTGTTAGCAATAAAACTAGTTAAATGCAATTCGCTGGCGACCGCTTTTGCGGTATTTTCATTATCGCCTGTAATCATAATTACCTCAATTCCTTGCCCCATTAATTCCTTGATAGCGGCAACACTTGTTGGTTTTATTTTATCAAAAATCGACACAAAACCTACGGCAATTCCATCAACGGAAATATAGGAAACCGTTTTACCTAATTTTTGTTCGGCTATAATTTTGTTTTCTAAATCATCCGAAACAGTTGCTTTGACTTGTTCCATTAGTTTTTTATTTCCTAAAGCTACTTTTTTATTGTTTACAGTTCCAGTCACTCCTTTTCCTGCAATGGCTTCAAAATCTTTTACTTCTATTAATGAAATGGTTTTTAATTTTGCATAATTCACAACCGCTTGTGCCAGTGGGTGTTCGCTGTATTGATTTAAAGAAGCTATGTTTTGCAACAAATTATCATCCTCATTATTTACATCATAAATTTTTTCTACTGATGGTTTTCCTTCTGTAATTGTCCCTGTTTTATCGGTAATTAAAACAGTTACTTTATTCATATTTTCTAATGCTTCGGCATTTTTTATTAAAATACCCAACTGTGCACCTTTACCAACGCCGACCATTACTGACATAGGAGTTGCCAATCCCAAAGCACAAGGACACGCAATAATCAATACCGCGATGGCATTTATAAAACCATAGACTAATGCCGGTTCGGGACCAAATTTTGCCCATATAAAAAAAGTAAGTGCTGCAACTAGAACAACCGTTGGTACAAAATATTTAGCAATGCTATCGGCGAGTTTCTGAATTGGCGCTCTTGAACGAGAAGCATCATTTACCATTTGTACAATCTGCGAAAGCAAGGTTTCTGAACCTACTTTTTCAGCAATCATTACAAAGGATTTGTTGCCGTTGATGGTTCCTGCAATAACGCTATCGCCCATCGTTTTATCAACAGGAATGGGTTCTCCAGAAATCATTGATTCATCGATGGTACTATCGCCATCAGTGATTTTTCCATCCACAGGAATTTTGTCTCCGGGTTTTACCCTTAGTAAATCGTCTTTCTTGATATCGTGGATTGAAATTACCTTGTCGCCTCCATCAGTTACCAAAGTGGCTTCGGTTGGTGCGAGTTTTAATAATTCTTTAATTGCACCGCTGGTTTGACTGTGTGCTTTGGCTTCCATTAATTGACCGAGTAAAACCAAAGTCAGAATTACCGTTGTAGCTTCAAAATATAGTAGCACTGTTCCGTGTTCGGTTTTAAATTCACTTGGGAAAATATCAGGAAAAAACATACCGACTAAACTAAATAAAAATGCGACTCCTGTACCAATTCCGATAAGGGTAAACATATTCAAATTCCAAGTAACAATAGACTTAAACGCACGAACAAAAAACATCCAACACGCATAAAAAACTACTGGAAGCGATAATATTAATTGGACCCAATTCCATTTTGTGGCATCCATTGTTTTGAGTAACGCATTATTTGGCATCATTTCCATCATTGCAATGGCAAAAACAGGAACGGTAAACACTACTGCTATTTTGATTTTCTTGACTAAATCCTTATAGGTCTTTTGGTCTTCAGTATCACTTGGATTCATAGGCACTAAATCCATTCCACAAATTGGACAAGAACCCGGACTTTCTTTTATTATTTCTGGATGCATCGGACAAGTGAACAACGTTTTAACATCATTTAACTCGTGCACTTTTTCTAAATTCATACCACAAACAGGACAATCTCCAGCTTTGTCATAGTTTTTGTTACCTTCGCAGTGCATTGGACAATGGTATTTTGCAGCTGAATTATTATTCGAAGAAGAAGAATTATTATTTTTATCAGATATTTTATTAGTGATAGGTTTTTCAGAAATAGTTGAAGTTGTTTCATTAAAATCTGAAATTGTATAATTCCCAATTGCTAAAAGTGCTTCTTGAAATTTAGAAGTTGCAATGTGTTTTTGCATTGACAAGGTTGCAACTGGTGGTTGCAAAACGACTCTAGCTTCAATTCCATCAATTGTATTCAATGTCTTTTCGACTTTAGAACGACAGCCATCACAACTCATGCCGGCAATTGTATATTTATGTATCATTGGTTTATAGAATTAAAATCAACTTCACAATACCTATTGCAAAGTTGATTTAAATATCTTTGTCAAAGTTTTAAAAATTTGACAAAGATTATAGGTGAAAATTTGACTTTTATTCAGCTGTATTTTCTGCAACAGGTTCGGTTAATTTCATACCGCATTTAGAACATTTGTCGTTCAATTTTCCTTGAACTTCTGGATGCATTGGACAAGCATACTTTTTTTCTGCCATCATTTTTTCAGGAGAACCGTCGTTCATCATTGTCGAATCGTTTTTCATCATTTTTGAATCGGATGTCGTTACTTCTTTAGTCTTTTGGTTGCACGAAGCCAATATGAATCCCATTGCTAGGGCTGAAAGAATTATATTTTTCATTTTTTTATTTGATTTTAATTGTAAATTAATTGCTAGGTGTAATAGTACAATTGATTTTTGGTTATTATATTATATTTTCTGGGTTTTAAATTATATAATTTATTGTTTTTCAGTTTGTTTACTATTTTCAAACAAATTAAAAAAGTTGTATTCTAAATTAAAATAAATACCATTTGGTGCTGTTCGTAACATTGAACTTAATATTTCGTATCGATATGCCAAATCTATTCGGGCTTGACTATTGATAATAAATTGAACAGCAGGAACAACATCTAAATATGATTTTCCGTTTTCATTAATGGTTTGACCCACGAATTCAACCATAAAATTGATATTGGTTTGTTGGTAACTTGTATATTTTTTTGGGGACATTAATTTACCGAAAGACAACGTATAGTTTGTAGCATTGTTTCCAAACGAATTAGGAAAAGTATAAGTTGGTTTATTGTCTGATGCTTTTTCATAGCTAATAGAGGAACTAATAGCTACTTTTTTTATCAGTTTTGTAGCAATAATTCCTGTTTCGAAACCTGAATTGTGTCCCATAATTTCGATTTGCTCTTGATGAATATCAGAATTATTAAAACTATACCTACCATAAGCTGCCAAACGAAAATGACTGTTCAAATCATCGGTAGAATAAAAACGGTATTTTGTATAAAAACTGCCACCTTCGGTTACTAATTGATTGCTTCTGTTGCTAACAAATGCCGATGCTCGAAGCATTAAATTTTTATCTATTCCATAGGTTACTTCTGGCATTACGTGATAATTATAACCCGATACAAATGCTTCTTTAAACAACGATTGTGAAAGTCTGACGCTTAGCGTATTTCCAGGAATATTACTTGCTGGATCGGTTACTACAAACAATTCTTGGCTGTAATTTTTATGGAAAGGAAAAAGTATAAAAACTAGGATTAACTTTTTCATTAGTTTAAAAATTTAATATGAAAATCGTCTTCATTATTTGAAGCATAGGTTTCGATATTTTTAAGAGATTTTGATAATTTTTTAAATTCTTTTTCGGTAACATAACCTTTATCAAGTATCTGAATTTGAACTTCTACATTCGCATTTGATACTTTATTGACTTGAATATACGGCATATTGGTAATGGTTTCTGGTTTTAAAGTAACCAATAATGAACCTATAAAAAAGCCAGCTTTTTCAACCTTTTCTTTAAAAATTTTGGGGCTTAAAGCGTTTCCTTCTTTTAAGATAACCGTAAAAGTATTTGTATTTAAATCAGTTTCTACAGTAACCACTTCGGGTAAACTTTTGAGTTGTTTGTTTATTGCATTAGAACACATGGAACAAGTTAATCCTGTGGCTCTAATTTCGACTTTTGAAATTTGTGCATTTGCACTTGTAATGGATAGTATTGAAACTATAGTTAAATATATAAATATTAAATTTCTCATTTTTTCTCATTTAAATAGTTGATTATTTTTTCTTCTGTAGGATTGATAGCAATTAAAATTCCTTTGTCATTAAACAAAAATTGGCTTGGTAATGATTCGACGCCAAACACCTGTGCGGTTTTTGCATCAAATCCTATTGGATCTATTAATTGAGTGAACTTTATTTTGTCTTTTTCAATTGCTTTTATCCATTTTGATTTATCAGTATCTAAAGAAATTCCGATAATTTCCATTTTACTTTTGTCAATTGTATGGTATAGTTTTACTAGTTTTCTGTTCCCTAATCTACAAGGTGCGCACCAGGAAGCCCAAAAATCAATAAGAATGAATTTTTGTTTTATAGCACTACTTGTAACCTTTTTGTCGGTTGCATTAAGTAAAGTAAAAGTTGGTAAAGTATCGCCAACTTTTACTTGTGCTTGAACAATGAATATAGAAAAAAAGAGTAGAATGATTATTTTTTTCATTTTAAATTGTTTTGTTGATATTAGTAACACTTTTGATTTATAAACAACGAACTTCACGAGTCCATAAATGAAATAAAATCGTGAAATTCGTTGTTGGATTTTACTTTTTATTAGACTCTTTTTTGGTCATTTCCATTCCGCATTTAGGACATTCTCCTTTAGTGTCAGAAGTTGTGCCGTCCATTGGACAAACATATTTTGTGACAATTTTACTTGTAGGCTGACTTCCTTTTAGCGGGTGAGTATCTATTTTTTCAGTAATTTTTACCATTCCTGTTCCACATTTAGAACATTTCCCTTCCGTTTCAGAAGTTGTGCCGTCCATTGGACAAACATATTTTGTAACGGTTTTAGTCATTGGTTGACTTCCTTTTAGCGCATTAGTCTTTACTTTTTCAGTGACTTTTACCATCTTCATTGCACATTTAGAACATTTGCCAGGCGTTTCAGAAGTTGATTTATCCATCGGGCAAACATATTTTGTTACAGTTTTAGTCATTGGTTGACTTCCTTTTAGAGCATGGGTAGGTACCTTTTCGGTAATTTTTGTCAACTCCATTCCGCATTTTGGGCATTTTCCAGAGCTGGAATCCATTTCGTCAGGATGCGTAGGGCAAATGAAAATTGTTTTTTGTTCATCCTTTTTTGTAGCTGTCTGCGCTACTGCTATTGTGCTTACTGTTAAGAATACGCTTAATACGATAATTAAATTTTTCATTTTTCTTTATTTTAATTGTTTATACTATTATTTTATTGTTTCTACTACACTTCCACAACTCAACATCATGGAGCCATAATAAGGATTTTTGATTGTATTTTCTTTGCTCAACCAATTCATTTTTTTCATGGGACAATATTGATAATAAACCGATTCGGTTGGTTTAGAAGTTTTTATTAATTCATAAACTCCTTTAGATAATGAGTTAAAGACATTTCTTTGTTTTTCTATATCTTTAGTTTCAGAAATGCTTTTTGCATCGGCGGTTAAATCTTTCAATACTTTCATCCAAACTATATGCTCCTCCATTTTTAGCGTTTCCATTTTTACAGCTGTAATTGATGATAATAACGTTGTTGCTTTTTCAGAAGCTGCTTTACCATCCGTTTTTACTAAAACATCTTTCAATAAAAAATAAGTATCAAAAACTGGTTTTAGTTGGTTTACGGTTTGGTTTTCAGTAGCTGTAGAATGATTGGTCATATCCATTTCGGACATTTCTTTTTTAGAATCGTCAATTTTCGAATCGGTTTTTACAGCAACTTTTGCTTCTCGATCGTATTGGCAACAACCGTGTAGGTTGCTGTAAACATCATCTGGAGCCAGAAATTTGTCACTGTCATAGCCTGCTAATGCAATACGTTTTAGTATTTCGTCTTGATTTGTCTTTGTAGCATCGTAAGTAAGCGTTGCTATTTTTGTATCTGCATCCCAATTTACTTTAGCTGTATTTTTGAGATTTCCTGCCTTTTCTATTTTGGTTTTGCACATGCCACAGTTCCCATAAATTTTTATGGACTCTGTTTTTTCATTTTTTATTTGTGCATTCGTACCCACGGTTGATAACAATAGAGTTATTGCTATCATTATTTTTTTTAATGATTTCATTGTATATATAATTTAAAAATTGAATTGGTTAAGCACTGACAAAATGAAATTATAGCAAAGCCATCATTTTGAAATAGAAATTAACCGAGAAAATAAATGATTTTAGAGCAAAAAATTGTTATTGATTTGACGGTTTTATGGCTGTCAAAAGAAAGTTTAGCCTATTTTAGGAATGAGCCAAATGAAATAAAAACCAGCAGAAATATTGGTTTTTGAAATATAAAAATTTTGTTTTTCAGAAGAAAAATCAAAATTATTGTTATTAAATTTAAAATCGTTGAATGAAACTAAACTAAAGCTTACTGTCGAAGTGGTGCAGTTTGAATGACCACATTTTCCGCCACAACTATTGTCTTTGTCTTTTGAATGTTTGTCATTGCAACAGTCTTTCTTTTCTGAATTTGCAACGGTTTCTTTTTTACAACTAGTCTTTTCTGTTTTTGTTCCACACGCATAACTCGAAGTTGGCGACAAAAAGAAGCCAAACATTATAATTATTGCGATATAAAAAGTCTTAGTCATAAATACAAAGTTATAAAAATAATGTAATGTAGATGTTAAATTCTTGTTATAAAAAAATCCCGAAATAATCGGGATTTTAAAATTTATCTAATATCATTATTTTGAATTAAATCAAGATATAAATTAATTTTGTCTTTTAATTCTTTTCTAGGAGTGATAAAATCTAGAAATCCATGTTCAAGTAGAAATTCTGAGGTTTGAAAGCCTTCTGGCAAGTCTTTCCCAGTAGTGTCTTTTACTACTCGTGGTCCTGCAAAACCAATCAGAGCACCAGGTTCTGAAATGTTCACATCACCAAGCATAGCATAAGAAGCCGTTGTGCCTCCAGTGGTTGGATCGGTACTCAATGATATATATGGAATTTTGGCTTCTGCCAATTGGGCTAATTTAACGGATGTTTTTGCCAATTGCATCAACGAATAAGCGGCTTCCATCATTCTAGCTCCACCTGATTTTGAAATCATCACAAATGGAATGTTGTTTTTTATAGAATGATCAATGCCACGAGCAATTTTCTCACCTACCACAGCTCCCATAGAACCACCAATAAAAGCGAAATCCATACAGCACACTACTAAATCTTTCCCTTTTGATCTGCCAACTCCAGTACGAACCGCATCTTTCAATTTGGTTTTTGCCATGACATCTTTCAAACGGTCTGAATATTTTTTAGTATCTACAAAATGCAAAGGGTCTTTTGATGTCATTTTGGCATCTAATTCGATAAATTCATTATTATCAAACAAGATTTCAAAGTATTCGGCACTACCAATTCTAACATGAAAACCGTCTTCTGGGCTAACATATAAGTTACGTGCTAACTCCTCAGAATCAATAATTTTGCCAGTTGGAGACTTGTACCAAAGTCCTTTTGGAACATCCATTTTGTCTTCGGTAGCCGTAGTAATTCCTTTTTCTGTTCTTTTAAACCAAGCCATAATTAAGTTAGAAGTTAGAAGTTAGAAGTTGGAAGTAAAATCCTTTTCTAAATTCTTATTAATATTCATTTCACTTCGTACTTCGTATATTGTACTTCGTACTTTATAGTGTGTTCAGGTTGTTTAGGTCAGCAAATGCTTGTTCTAATCTAGCATTGAAAGTGCTTTCGCCTTCACGCAACCATTTTCTTGGATCATAATATTTTTTATTTGGAGAATCAGATCCTGTTGGATTTCCTATTTGAGTTTTTAAATAATCAATATTATTCACCATAAAATCACGAATACCTTCCGTAAATGCAAATTGCAAATCGGTATCAATATTCATTTTTACAACACCGTAGCTGATTCCTTCTCTTATTTCTTCTAGTGTAGAACCCGAACCTCCGTGAAAAACAAAATCAACAGGATTGTGTCCAGTGCTGAATTTTTGTTGTACAAAATCTTGAGAGTTTTTTAAGATTTTTGGAGTCAACTTTACATTTCCTGGTTTGTAAACTCCGTGAACATTACCAAAAGCCGCTGCAATTGTAAAACGAGGACTTATTTTTGATAATTCTTCATAAGCATAAGCTACTTCTTCAGGTTGCGTATATAATTTTGAGCTATCTACATCAGAGTTGTCAACGCCATCTTCTTCACCACCTGTAATACCAAGTTCGATTTCTAAGGTCATTCCCATTTTGCTCATTCTAGCTAAATAGGTTTTGCAAATTTCTATGTTTTCTTCGATTGGCTCTTCTGATAAATCAATCATGTGAGAGCTATATAGTGGTTTTCCTGTAGCAGCAAAATGTTTTTCAGAAGCGTCCAACAAACCATCTATCCATGGCAATAATTTTTTGGCACAGTGGTCTGTATGTAAAATTACTGTTGCTCCATAAGCCTCTGCTAAGGTATGAATGTGTAATGCACCCGCTATTCCGCCTGCAATGGCTGCTTTTTCACCAGCGTTAGAAAGTCCTTTTCCTGCATTAAATTGCGCTCCTCCATTTGAAAATTGGATAATTACTGGAGCGTTTAATTTTGCAGCTGTTTCAAGAACACCGTTTATGGTGTCTGATCCAATAACATTTACTGCTGGTAGAGCAAAGCCCTTTTCTTTTGCATATTGAAAAATCTCTTGTACTTGGTCTCCTGTAGCAACTCCTGCTTTGATATTATGTGCCATAATAGTTTTTAGATTAAATTTAAGTTGACAAAATTAAGAATTAAATCTCATTAGAAGGGATAATTTATTCCAAAATTTAAAACTGATTGACTAAAATTTAATTCTTTAAACCATCTATTACCAATTTCTTTGGCTGGATTATGGGTTTTAAAACCAAAATCAAAACGAACAACAAAAAAGCTTAAATCATAGCGAAATCCCATTCCTGTACCTAAAGCTATTTCTTTCAAATCGCTAAAACTATTAAAAGTTGATTTTTCATCGACAACATTGTCTAATACATTCCAAATATTACCCGCATCAGCAAATAGAGCTCCTTTTAGTGCCCCTAAAATTTTAAATCTGAATTCGCCACCGAAAGCAATTTTCATATTAGCTTCATTAAAATCATTTATAGAACCGCTACTTCCTGGCCCAAGTCCGTAGGGTTGCCAGGCTCTATTGTCATTTGATCCCCCAGAAAAATAACTTCTTGAAAAAGGGATGTTATTTGAGTTGCCAAATGGCACAGCAATTCCAAAAAAAGTTCTAACGGCAAAAATCTTATCCTTAGATAAATCCCAGTACTTTACATAATCAAATTCAGTTTTTATGTATTCAGAATAGTCTACATTAAAAATTTTATAATTACCATTCTCGTTTTTATTTAGGTTGGATGCATTTGCCACTAATGATAATAGTGAACCTGCCGATTCAACTTTTGCTTTAAATTGGTAAAAATTATTGTCTTGTAAATTTGCTTTTGTGGTTTTTGAATACGAATAATTGGTAGCCAAAATAAAATCATTTTCTGTAAGTCTATTTTTTCTTTCGTTATTGCTTTTAACAGTTTTATAATCGGTATCAGAAGCGTTTAAACTAGTTATGCCAGCTAAAACATCGTTTGTAAAACCCGAAGTGCCTTCTTCGATTTTTAAATTACCATTAGAATCGATATAGGCTGAATTTATATTATAAATTTTACTAATACTATTTAATGCGTCATAAGAAGAGGTGTAGACATTAAAATAATTCTCGGGATTAAGATTTCGAACAAATTGAATGTTTATCAAATCTAGATTTGCCGTGTAGCTTTTCTTGGGAGACCAATTATAGGATAAGGAACTGGTAAAGTTTTCTTTGTCTAAACCAATATTTTTTTGCACCGATAGTCCTGCTGCTACTAGGGTGGATGGAATCATACTTTTTGGTATTATTTTCTCGGTTCGAAAAGGCATAAAAATTCTAGGAAAGTTTAGCTTTAAATCAACACCATATTCTGATACATTAAAAAAGTTATTATTTGTAGTAGCTAAATCTTTAGAGGATCCAATGTTTCCTCTGCCTGAAATCGCCAATGTTTCCGCACCATTAAATACATTTCTAATCGTTAAAGAGGCAGACCCCCCAATACCAATATCTTGAATGTTAGAATGGGTTACATCAAATGAGCTTCCGAATGAATATTTTTTACGAGGTGTTAGATAAATTTTAGCAATTAGTGATTGACTTGTGGGGTCTCTTTTGTCAATTTCATATTGGATAGCAGGGTAGTTAAAAATCTTTAAATTATTTAAATAGCGTGAGGTTAAGATTGTTTTATTGTCAGCAAAAAGCCCTCCTTTGGTTATGAAAACGGCGTCGGTTATAGCTTTGGGTTTGTATTTTAATTTAGCTTGGCTGTAAATATTAAAATTTTTATAGAAAGTACTATCCGTAATTATATTAGTTGAATTTGGAGAATAATCTGTATATATGTTGACATCACTAATCTTGAAAATTTTAAAAGGTTCTGTTTTTGTAGTGTCATTTTCTTGATAGGAATAATTATTAATCTTTAGATTTATGTTGGTTTTATTTGAATTATTAATGGTATCCATGTCAAAAGTTACATAATTAGGCTGGAAATGGTAAACCCCTTGGTTTCTAAAATAGTCAGAAATTCTGTTTTTTTCTTCATTAAAAAGGGAAGTTTTGTATTGTTTTCCGGTTTTTAATAAAGACAGAGCTACTTTAGATTTAAACATTGAATCTAAAGCTGGAGTTTGTATATTGATTTTCAAACTATCAATAAAATAGGGTTTTCCGGTAGTTACAATATACTTAATCTGTGCTTTTTTTGGACTTAGGGTGTCAATTTTGGTAATTACCTTGACGTTGAAATAGCCTTCGTTAAAATAATAATATTGTAGTCTTAATTTTGATTTATTTGTTTTTAAGCTGTCAATAATTACGGGAGATTCTCCTGTTTTTTTCAAAAAGTCATGAATCCCGTGATACCAAAATGATTTTCCAAGTCGATCTACTTGTTTTGAAGATAACCAATTTGACTTTCTTTTGTATTTTTCTTTGTTATTGGCAAATTTTGCTTGATAAGTAGAGTCTGGATTTGGGTTCGCAAGGTTGTACAAATTCAATCGTAAATTATACCCTAAAATTTTACTATTAGGTTTTTGATACAGTTGATTGACAACATTTTCAGTTTTAATTACCTTTCCATTAACTTGTATTTGGTTTTTTGTCAGTAGGTATTTGTTCTCTGGAACTCTTCTCACAGTATTACATGCCATGATTATAGTTGCAATTAGAATAAATGCTGTTATTTTTGTGCTAATTTTTTTCAAGTGTTCGAAAATATTTAATTCAAAAGTACATTATTTTATGCTTAGTAAAAACCAATTAAAACTTATAACGAGTTTACAGCAAAAAAAATATCGATTGAGCCATCAATTGTTTTTTGCCGAAGGTATAAAAGTGATTCAAGAATTAGTAGCATCAAATTTTGAATTGGATCATTTGTATACAACGAAAATTGACTTTCTTGAAGTTTCAAATGATAAAAAATCTTTGATTTCGGAAACCGAATTAAAAAAAATAAGTGTTTTGTCAACACCCAATTCTTGTTTGGCAGTTTTTAAAATACCAAAAGAAAATACCATTGTAGAATCGGGATTAATTATTGTGCTAGACGCTATCCGCGATCCTGGTAATTTGGGAACCATATTACGTTTATGTGATTGGTTTGGCGTTGACCAAATTATATGCTCAAAGGACGCAGCAGATATTTACAATCCAAAAGTGGTTCAAGCCACCATGGGTTCTATTTCGAGAGTAAATGTGAATTATATTGATTTGGAATGTTTTATAAGCAAAACTCCATTGCCAGTATTTGGAACTTTTATGAATGGGAATTCTATTTATAAAACTAAATTACCTCAAGAAGGAATCATCGTTATGGGAAATGAAGCGAATGGTATTTCGCCAGAAATAGAAAAATTAATCAAAAACAGACTATCAATTCCTCGTTTTGGTGCTGTACAAAAAACCGAAAGTTTGAATGTAGCCACCGCAACGGCTATTGTTTTGAGTGAGTTTAGGAGATTGTCCTAAAAAATATTTTTCGTGAACTTTGCGAAAAAACTTTGTGAGCTTAGTGGTTAAATCTCTTTAGTGGAAGGTAAAATTGATAAAAACAGCTCTGGTTTTAATCGACTCTATAGTACCAGTCCAAGGACTATTTGGGTCATTATCTGGAATTATTTCATTATTTAATCCAAAAACACCTCGAATAGAGGGTGAGAAAATAAAATATTCCGAAAAAAGATCGATTCCAAGACCTAACTCATAATTTTTAGTCCACGATTTTGCTCTAAATACTTGTTCTAAATTATCGTCTTTTGATTTTGCATTACTCGATAAATTTAAGGTCGCCGACACACCTCCTAAAATATAGGGACGAATATTGCCAGTTCTTTTGGAAGAAAACTTGAGTAACAATGGGAAATGAATATTGGTGCTATTTACTTCTCTGTTTTTTTGAGAATAAGTGGGGGTATATCCAAAATAGCTATCGGGATAAATAAAATTTCGTTGTGTATAATAAAGACCAGGCTCAAAACGCAAATTAATATATTCTTGTAGCTTCAAATCTGCTACTAAACCCACATTAAAACCAGTAGTTTTTTTGATTTCTATATCTTCACTTACCGTTTTATAATCGATTTTGAAATCATAAGAATTAAAACCAAGAAAAAATCCAAAATACACTCTTTGTTTTTGAAAATTTTCAAGATTAATAATGGGGTCTTTACTAAACATACTTTTAGTAAATTGAGCGTTTCCTTTGATAAATATTGTTAAAAAAAGTATGAAAATTATTTTTTTCATGATAAGCCAACTATTTTTTAGATGCCGAATATATAGTTGCTACTCCAAAAGTTTGGGGTAATGCAACAACATCTATAAACCCAGTTTTTCTCAAAATATTGTTCAATGCTTCTCCGTAAGGGAAAGAAGCCGCTGATTCTGAAAGATAACCGTAGGCAACATTGTCTTTAGAAAATAATTTTCCAATCAATGGCAATATGTTTTTGCTATAAAAAGTATAGCCTTGCTTGTAGGGTGACTTATCAGGAACTGAAGTTTCAAGAATCACAAAAACACCGTTTGGTCTTAATACTCTTAAAATTTCCGTCAACCCTTTTTCTAAATTTTCAAAATTCCGTATTCCAAAAGCTACCGTAATGGCATCGAAAAAATTGTCTTCATAGGGCATGTTTTCAGAATCTGCCAAAACCATTTCAATGGTATTGGATAGGTTTTTGTCAAGGATTTTTTGCTGCCCCACTTCAAGCATTCCTGCCGAAATGTCAAGTCCAATAATTTTATTTGCCTTTGTTTGAGTCATCAAAATAGCTAAATCGCCTGTTCCTGTTGCAATATCCAGAATTTTGTCAGGGTTTGATTTTGTTACGATTTGTAATACTTTTTTGCGCCATTTTACATCTATTCCAAAAGAAATTATCCTGTTTAGCTGATCGTAATTTCCAGAAATAGTATCAAACATTTGGGCAATTTGTTCTTTCTTGCCTAAAGCAGAGTTTTTGTAAGGTGTTATGTTTTTTGACATTTTCTAATATTTGAAGCAAAGGTAAACCAAGATTTTTGGTTTTTTAATTTCTTTCCACTTTAAATTTTGTAAACATTTATTTTTTTAAACCATTAAAAAAGCCACAGAACTTAATTTTCTTAACTTCTTAATGGTTTTTATCTTCTACTTGAAAACTAGTTAGTTTTTTTTTTTCTGATATATGTTTGAAAAGTAAAATCATAACTATGTTTTTCATCTTTTGAATGAAATATTTCAGCCGTTAATTCCCATATTGTCATATCTATTTCTGGAAAAAAAACATCGGCTTCAAAAGTATGATGCACTCTTGTAATATCAAGCTGGTCAGCTAATACAATAGATTGCGAATATATTTCTCCGCCTCCAATGATATAAATATTTTCATTTTTTGGGCAAACAGAAATAGCTTTTTTTAAATCATCGACAACAACACAACCTTCATAATGATAGTTTTTTTGCCGAGTGATTATTATGTGTGTTCTGTTTGGTAAGGGTTTCGGGAAACTTTCAAAAGTTTTTCTCCCCATGATAATATGATGACCAGAAGTAGTTTCCTTAAAATGTTTGAAATCATTTGGCAAATGCCAAAGTAAATCATTGTTTTTGCCTAAGGCATTATTTTCGGCAACAGCCGCAATAAGAATAATCATTTTAGTTTTTGTTTATAGAAGTCTCCTTGTCCATTTCGGCTTGAAATTCAGCGATTTTTTGTTTTTGTAATGCAATAAGTCGATTGATTTGGTCTCTTTCCCAATTTTTATCCATAAATCGATTTGTAATATATACTTTGATAAAATGCAGTACAAACAAAAATGTCCAAAGTGTAATTAACCATATTGACCAATTAGAGGTAAAGCCAAAGGCTTGAAAATGATTGGCAACAAACATAAATAAACTACCCAGAAGGAATAACACAAAATGAAAATACAATGTTTTCTTTTGGTTTATTCTTCTTCTGGCATATTCATATTGTTCTTGCTGCTCTTTTTCCATAGTAATTTTTGCTTAAAGGTAAAATTTATTTTGAAATGTCAATATTTTTTAATCTTTCATTCTTTATTAAGAAAACGTTTTCTGGTTTTGATATAATAAAAAATAGTAATTATTTTTATATTCCCAATTAAAAATTAGGATAAATTTAGTCAAATTCTTAAAACTTTATTCTGAATATTGAATATTCGAAATAATGTGTTTTCTTTGCCCCATAATTCTAAAAATGAAATAGTTATGTCAATAAAGAAACAATTTGTTAAAACAAAACCAGTTTGTAAAGTTACCTTTTCAGTAGAAGCAAAAGAAGCAAATACAGCGTCAGTTGTTGGAGATTTTAATAACTGGAATCAAAAAGAAGGAGAATTATCTAAATTGAAAAACGGAACATTCAAAGCTGTTTTTGAATTGCCAAAAGATGCTTCTTATGAATTTAAATATGTCATTGACGGTAATTTCGTTAATGATGCTGAATCAGATGCTTTCAGATGGAATGAATTTGCAGGAACAGAAAATGGTGTTATAACCGTTTAATAATAACTAAAAAATCCGCTGCAAAGCGGATTTTTTTTAGTTTTAGGGTTAGTTTTTTTTAAATTAAACCGCTACACTTCCTTTTATTGAGTCATGAGGTTCGTAGCCCACAAGTGTAAAGTCTTCAAAAGTAAAATCGAAGATATTTTTTATTGCTGGATTCAAAATCATTTTTGGTAGTGGTTTTGGCTCACGAGACAATTGTAGTTCCACTTGTTCAAAGTGATTATTGTAGATGTGGGCATCGCCAAAAGCGTGAATAAATTCGCCTACTTCCAGCTCGCAAACTTGTGCAATCATCATGGTTAATAAGGCATAAGAAGCAATGTTAAAAGGAACACCCAAAAAAACATCGGCACTTCGCTGGTACAATTGGCAAGATAATTTCCCTTTCTCTCCTCCTTCGGTGGTTGGGGGGCTTACATAGAATTGAAAAAAAGCATGACAAGGCGGTAAGGCGGCTTTATTGTTGGCTACATTTTCTGAAAAAGGTTTTGAAGTGTCCGGCAAAACACTCGGATTCCATGCCGAAACTAGCATTCTACGGCTGTTTGGGTTGGTTTTTAATTCCTTGATAAGTTCAGTGATTTGGTCTATTTCTTCGCTGTTCCAGTTGCGCCATTGGTGTCCGTAAACTGGGCCTAAATTTCCGTTTTCATCCGCCCAAGCATCCCAGATTTTAACACCGTTTTCTTGCAGGTATTTTATATTGGTATCCCCTTTAAGAAACCATAATAATTCGTGAATAATCGACTTTAGGTGTAATTTTTTTGTGGTAACCATTGGGAATCCCTCGCTTAAATCAAAACGCATTTGGTAGCCAAATACACTTTTTGTTCCTGTTCCCGTTCGGTCTCCTTTTTGACTGCCGTTTTCTAAAATGTGTTTTACTAAATTATGGTATTGTTTCATATCATTGCGAGGAACGAAGCAATCTGTTCGTTTTTAAGGTTATTAGTTTATAAGGTTAAATTTAAAAATATTCAGACTGAACACTAATTACTGAATGCTAAATCTATTTCTTTGATTTCTGCACAGACGCGATTAATCGCGTCTCTACTCATCTATCTTTTCGAAATTTCGTCTCTTATTTTGGCTGCTTTTTCATAATCTTCTTGAATTACGGCTTGATCCAATAATTCAATGAGTTCTTGTAAACTATGTTTTGCATAGATCTCTCCAGAGGTATTACTTTCTACTGGTTCGCTAAAAGTTTGTGGATTTGATAGAATATCATCAATTTCTTGAGATTCTTTATCTGCTTCCATGGTATTGTTTTTCAGATATATTCCCGCTTTGTCTAGAATATTTTTATAAGTAAAAATAGGAGCATTAAAACGCAATGCCAAGGCTATAGCGTCAGATGTTCTGGCATCGATTATTTCTTCTATTTTATCTCTTTCACAAATTATACTAGAATAAAACACGCCATCTACTAATTTGTGAATAATGACTTGTTTGACCACAATATCAAAGCGTTCAGCAAAATTTTTGAACAAATCATGGGTTAAAGGACGAGGTGGTTTTATTTCTTTTTCTAAAGCAATGGCTATAGATTGAGCCTCAAAAGCACCTATGACAATAGGTAACTTTCGTTCGCCATCAACTTCGTTCAAGATTAGAGCATAAGCTCCATTTTGCGTTTGACTATAGGATATGCCTTTTATGGATAATTTAACTAAACTCATGATTGAAAATTGAAATACAATTTATGCTTTCTATATTGATGTAATAAAATGCAATTTTAAACAAAAAACACCAAACAAAAAAGCTACCTAAAAGCAAAGATACGATTATCTTGTTTGTAGGTAGCTATTAATTAAGCTAAGTCTGTAATGAATATTAATTATTGCGATTTAAAAGCTTTAAATTTTTCAATTAATTGTGGTACAATTTCAAAAGCATCTCCCACAATTCCGTAATCAGCAACCTTAAAAAACGGCGCCTCGGGATCACTATTGATGACTACTTTTACTTTTGATGAGTTTATTCCAGCAATATGTTGAATCGCTCCTGAAATGCCTATGGCTATGTATAAATTAGTTGCAACCGGTTTTCCTGTTTGTCCAACATGTTCTCCATGAGGTCTCCAACCTAAGTCAGAAACTGGTTTTGAACAGGCAGTGGCTGCTCCAAGTACAGCGGCTAGCTCTTCAATCATTCCCCAGTTTTCAGGTCCTTTTAATCCGCGTCCTGCAGACACAACGATATCCGCATCAGCAATAGAAACTTTTCCTGATGCTTTTTCTACAGATACTACTTTTACATTAAAATCATTTTCCTCAATGGTTGGAGTAAAATCTTCTACAGTTGTTGTTGTAGCGTTTTCGAAAATACCATACGAGTTTTTAGCAAGTCCCAAAACTTTAACATCGGTTTCGATTTCAGTAATATTGAAAGCTTTGTTAGAAAAGGCATTTCTTCTTACCTGAAAAGGCGAAGTACTTACGGGCAATCCTACTACATTTGATGCAAAACCAGCCTCAAGCGAAATAGAAACTAAAGAAGAAAGATAGATACTGTCAGTGGTTGACGAGAGTATAACTATTTTTGAACCTTCTTTTTGAGCGGCTTGCTTGATGACATCAGCATAGGCTTTGGCAGAAAAAACCTTGAGTTTTTCATTTGTTACTTTTACTACTTTTTGAACCCCGTATTTTGATAATTCACCAACGTCACCACTATTAATGGTTATTGCTGTAACTGTTGTTCCTATAGTATCGGCAACTTTTTTTGCATAAGACGCTAATTCATAAGCTACTTTCTTGAATTTTCCTTCAGATGATTCTGCATATATTAATATTGACATAATGATTTTAGATTACAGATTTTAGATTACAGATTTCAGAACTAAAAACTTGATTTATATTTTGTTCTCCCTCCCTTTGGGAGGGTCGGGCTGGGCTTTAAATTACTTTAGCTTCGTTGTGTAATAAGTTAATTAATTCATCTAGATTATCTGCTGAAACTAATTTTACCGCTGATTTTGGAGCTGGTTTTTCGAATTTTACCGCCTTTGTATTCACTGATGCGTTTACGGCTTCTAAGACGGTTAACGTTTTTGATCTTGCTGTCATTATTCCTCTCATATTCGGAATACGTAAATCTTTTTCTTCAACTAATCCTTTTTGACCTCCAATAATAATTGGCAAAGAGGTTGAAATTGTTTCTTTTCCACCATCGATTTCACGAGTTGCAGTTACAGATGAACCATCAACAGTAAGGCTTGTGCAAGAATTCAGGAAGTTGTATCCTAATATTCCAGCTATCATTCCTGGCACCATTCCACCATTATAATCTAAAGATTCTTTCCCTGCAATTACAATGTCATATCCTCCATTTTTTATGACTTCGGCAAGTTGTTTGGCCACAAAATAGCCGTCTGTTGGATTGGCGTTTACTCGAATGGCTTCATTCGCTCCAATAGCCAGTGCTTTTCTAAGTGTAGGCTCTGTTTCTGGTCCGCCAACATTTACAACGGTTACTGTTGCGCCTTGTTGTTCTTGAAACCAAATAGCGCGAGTTAAACCAAATTCATCGTTTGGATTGATGACAAATTGTACTCCGTTGGTATCAAATTCGGAGTCATTATTGATAAAATTAATTTTTGAAGTAGTATCAGGCACATGACTGATGCAGACTAATATTTTCATAGCAGATGTTTTTTCTAAAATTCGTTCCACAAAATTAGAATAAATAATTGAAATAATATACTATGCGTGCATAATATTTTTTTGATGTTTTACCTTATTTTTTTGATAAAATTACTATTGTAAGTAATGTTTTAAAAAGAAATAGCAAAACACATAAAAAATGATATAATTTTTCTAGTTGTATTGTGTTGTTTTTTTAATAAGACCTTGAATTATTTTAAAGATTTTTATGCTTTTAAGTGGTTTAAAATATTTATTTTTGCCATTCGAAAAATACAGATAAACTATATACTATGAGAACGATACAATTTAGAGAGGCAATTTGCGAAGCAATGAGTGAAGAAATGCGTCGCGACGAGTCTATTTACTTGATGGGTGAAGAAGTTGCTGAATATAATGGAGCATACAAAGCATCAAAAGGAATGCTTGCCGAGTTTGGAGAAAAAAGAGTCATTGATACTCCTATTGCTGAACTTGGTTTTACAGGAATTGCAGTAGGTTCTGCTATGAATGGATGTAGACCGATAGTTGAATATATGACCTTTAATTTTTGTTTAGTAGGTATTGATCAAATTATCAACAACGCTGCAAAAGTGCGTCAAATGACAGGTGGTCAATTTAATGTACCAATTGTTTTTCGTGGACCAACAGCTTCTGCTGGACAATTAGGAGCAACACATTCACAAGCTCTAGAAAATTGGTTTGCCAACACACCTGGTCTAAAAGTAGTCGTTCCGTCTAATGTGTATGATGCTAAAGGACTTTTAAAGTCGGCGATAAGAGATAATGATCCTGTAATTTTTATGGAATCGGAGCAAATGTATGGAGACAAAGGAGAAGTGCCAGATGGCGAATATACTATTCCTATTGGTCTTGCCGATGTAAAACGTGAAGGAACGGATGTTACGATTGTTTCTTTTGGAAAAATTATAAAAGAAGCTTTTATTGCTGCTGACGAATTAGCCAAAGAAGGAATTTCTTGCGAAATTATCGATTTAAGAACGGTTCGACCTATGGATAATGAAACCATTTTGACCTCGGTTAAAAAAACAAATAGATTAGTAATTCTGGAAGAAGCTTGGCCTTTTGCAAGTGTTTCTTCTGAGATTACCTATATGGTTCAAGATCGTGCCTTTGATTTTCTAGACGCTCCTATTCAACGAATCACAACTGCCGACACACCAGCACCGTACTCGCCAGTATTACTAAAAGAATGGTTGCCTGATGCTGCCGATGTTGTAAAAGCAGTAAAAAAAGTATTGTACAAAAAATAATAATCTAATGTTAAATGGCAACTCCACGTTGTCTAGTATTGATTATTTAAATTATATTTGAAACTTCATCAAAATTATTGATGAGGTTTTTTTTTAATGAATATGAAAAAAATATTTCAATTAGCATTTTTATTTATAGCAACTACTTTTTTTGCACAAACCAAAGTGAGTGGTGTTATTGTAGATAAATCAAAGCAACCAATTCCTTTTGCTAATGTGGTTTTTAAGGGATCAAATGAGGGCACAGTTTCCAATGAAGACGGACATTTCTATCTTGAATCATCTAAAACATATACCGATTTGATTGTCGCTTCGATAGGGTATTCCGACAGAGAGGTTTCTTTAGAAAAAGCAGTAAATTATAATTTTGTCATTCAACTTATTGAAATCCAAAATTTGAAAGAAGTAGTTGTTTTCTCGGGGAAAACTTCAAAAAAGAAAAATCCTGCGCTAGATATACTTCGCAAAATTTGGGAACGTAAACGTAAAAACGGTTTGAACTTATTTGATCAATACCAAATGGAAAAATATGAAAAAGTAGAATTTGACATGAATACCATTGATAGTGCCTTTATGAAAAATAAAATTTTCAAAGGAATGGAATTTATTTTCAAACAAGTTGACACTTCAAAAATTACAGGTAAAACCTATTTACCAATGTTTATAAATGAATCTTTATCTGATGTTTACGGTGATAATAAATTAAAAAAGATAAAGGAGAAACTAAAGGCGAATAAAAATTCTGGATTTGGCGATAACCAACAAATTTTATCATTTGTAAAAGATTTATATTCTGATTATAATATTTATGATAATCATCTTAATTTCTTTGACAAGAGCTTTACCAGTCCTTTGTCAAAAACAGGAATTGATGTTTATAATTATATCTTAAGGGACAGTGCAGTTATAGATAAAAAATGGTGTTATAACATTTTGTTTTATCCAAGGCGTAAGAATGAATTAACTTTCAAAGGAGATTTTTGGGTAAATGACAGCACTTTTGCCATCAAAAAAATTAATATGGCAGTAACCAAAAGTGCTAATATCAACTGGGTAAAAGACATCTATATCGAACAAGAGTTTGAAGTAATGAATGATTCGGTTTTTCTTTTGACCAAAGATTATATGATGTCTGATTTTGCTTTAAATAAAAAGGAGAAATCAAAAGGAGTGTATGGTAAACGAACCACTTTATTTCAAAATCATCAATTCAACAAAGAAAAACCTATTGCGTTCTATAAAGATGAAGTCAACTATAACGATGATGAAATTTATAAAAAATCAGACGAATATTGGAATGAAAACCGTTTCGAAAATTTAAGCAAAGACGAATTGGGAGTTTACAAAATGCTCGACACCCTGAAAACAGTTAAAAAATTCAAGCAATTATATAATTTAGTTTCCATCCTGGGAAGTGGCTATGTACAGTTTGGACATTTTGATTTTGGTCCTATTTTTTCCTCTTTCGGTATTAACGAAGTCGAGGGGATACGTTTGAGAGTGGGGGGAAGAACCTATTTTGGACCTAATGATACTTGGCGATTACAAGGCTATACAGCTTATGGTTTTGACGACAATAAATTTAAATATGGACTATCGGGAAAATGGATGATTAACAAAGAAAATAGGATTGTTATTTCTGGAGGCAACCGTAGAGATGTGGAACAAATAGGAGCAAGTCTCACGAGTACCAACGATGTTTTGGGGCGAAGTTATGCCTCTTCGGCACTATTTACTACAGGTAGCAACGGAAAATTAACCAATATAAATTTAAGTAATCTATCCTTCGAAATAGAACCAGTTAAGAATTTGACCTTTGGAACAGGATTTTCGTATCGAACATTAGTTTCGGCATCACCAAGTTTTAGCCTTGATTATTATACAGATGCTTTAAATACAGTTACTAAAGCTGATATCAACCAGTCCGAAGTCAATTTGCAAATAGAATACACTCCCAACCGAAAAGCGATTGGGTATGGCGTAGAGAGGGGTTACGCAGACAGTCCGTATAGCCGATTTTTTGTCAATTACAGTCATGGCTTTAAAGGACTCTTGAATAGTGATTTTAAGTATGATAAAGTGCAATTGTTTTATAAACAACCGTTTATTATTGGTCCTTTAGGTCGTTCTAACGTCATTGTCGAATTAGGAAAAACCTTTGGCACTATTCCATTAGGATTAATGAGTGTTATTCCGGGTAATCAAACCTATTTTACGATTGAAAATACTTTTAATAATTTGAATTTCTATGAATTTGTATCCGATCAGTATGTTACTTTTCAATGGGATCATAATTTCAACGGAAGACTTTTGTCAAGAATACCTTTTATGCGAAAATTGAATTGGAGAGAAATAGTAGGTGTTAAGGGAGTTTACGGAACTGTTTCAGACGACAATAAAGCTATTAACGCCTCAGGATTAGTGTATAAAGCTCCAGAAAAACCCTATTGGGAATACAATGTGGGTATTGGAAACATTTTTAAAGTTTTCAGAATTGATTTCAGTTGGAGAGGAAATTACAGAAACATACCCGAAGCACCTAATTTTACAGTTAAAGGCTCTTTCGGATTTTATTTTTAACAGATCGCCTATATTTACTTACTATCGAAATCGAAATAGTCAAAAAGCATAGTTTTTTATTGAAAAATGATATTGATTATTTAAGTTTGCAATCATAAAATTGAAAAGCAAAAACATGGCAGCAGACAAAATAAAAACTTTCGACGTCTTAATTGAAATACCCCGAGGAAGCAGAAACAAATATGAGTATGATTTTGAAATAAAAAGAATACGTTTTGATAGAATGTTATTCTCCTCTATGATGTATCCAGCAGATTACGGATTTTTTCCTGAAACATTAGCTTTAGATGGTGATCCACTAGATGTTTTGGTTTTAATTAACGAGCCTACTTTTCCGGGTTGTGTAATGGAAGTAAAGCCAATTGGGGTTTTTCACATGGCAGACGACAAAGGACCAGACGAAAAAATTATATGTGTACCAGTTTCGGATCCAATATGGAATTCATTAAACGATTTGTCGGATATAAATCCGCATTTATTAAAAGAAATCGAGCACTTTTTTCAAGTGTATAAAGATTTAGAGAACAAAATAGTTGATGTGGAAGGCTGGGGAGATTTGGGTGAAGCATTGGCTATTATTGATGAATGTACAGAACGTTTTAATCAAATTCCCAATAAACCCGAAGGATTATTTAGTATTAAATAAACTCCAATTTATAAAAAAACTCAGCAGAAGTATTATCTTTAAACCAATATAATTCTTAAATTTTATTTTTATGAAAAAAAATATTTTCTTATGCTTGTGTTTTTTGCAACAAGTTCACTATTTGCACAATCCTTTACTTCTGACGGTATCAATTACTCGGTTACAAACTTAAACAAACCAAATACTATTTCAGTAGCGACACATCCTACATCTCTTAGCGGTTCAGTAATTATACCCGCCTCAGTAACCAATGAAGGTATTACTTACTCTGTAACACATATAAATAATTTTGCATTTTTTAATTGTACTGGTTTAACATCGGTTAGTATGCCCAATTCGGTTATAACTATCGGAGGTTATGCTTTTTATGGGTGTACTAATTTAACATCGGTTAGCATCCCTAATTCGGTAATAACTATCGATGTTTATGCTTTTTATAATTGTTCTAGCTTAACATCAGTTAGTATTCCCAATTCTGTAACCACTATTGGTAATGTTGCTTTTGGATCATGTACTGGCTTAACATCTATTAGCATCCCCAGTTCAGTAACAACTATCGGAAGTTCTGCTTTTGCTGGTTGTACTGGCTTAACATCACTTAGTATTCCCAATTCGGTTACAGCTATTGGGAGACAGGCTTTTGAAAGTTGTTTAGGATTAACATCAATTACTATCCCCAATTCGATAACAACTATAGAAGATACTACTTTTTCTAATTGTACTGGTTTAACATCGGTTAGTATCCCCAATTCAGTAACAGCCATTGGAGGCAGTGCTTTTAGCCGTTGTAAGGGCTTAACATCTATTAGTATCCCCAGTTCAGTAACAACTATCGGAAGTTCTGCTTTTTATAATTGTTCTGGCTTAACATCATTAAATATCCCTAATTCGGTAACAACTATTAAAAATGCTACTTTTGCTGGTTGTACTGGTTTAATATCCGTTAATATCCCCAATTCGGTAACAATTATTGAAAGCGCTACATTCCAATTTTGTACTGGCTTGACATCGGTTAGCATTCCCAATTCGGTAACTACTATCGGGAATTCTAGTTTTGGCAATTGTACTGGCTTAACATCTATTAGCATACCCAGTTCGGTTACAACTATTGAGAATGGTGCTTTTATCTATTGTAATAGCTTAACATCGGTTAGCATCCCCAATTCGGTAACCAGAATTGGGTTAAGGGCTTTTGACAATTGTACTGGCTTAACATCGGTAACTGTAGATTGGACTACTCCATTGGCTATTACCGCAGATGTATTTCGGAATGTAACTATTGCAAATGTTATTCTAAACGTACCAACGGGTAGTGAGGCTGTTTATGAGGCAGCAGCAGTTTGGAAAGATTTTGGGGCAAATTTAAGTACTTCAAATTTTTCTTTTGCTAATATTCTAAAAATGTATCCAAATCCAGCAACAAGTAACATAAACATAGATTTTAAAAATTTAGAAAATACCAGTGTAGCCGTTTCAGATATAAATGGACGTGTTTTGTTTAATCAAAAATTAAGCAACAACTCTAACAACATAAATATCGATACTTTAGCATCAGGGATTTATTTCTTTAAAGTGACTTCTGATCAAGGAAGTGCAATACGTAAAATAGTTAAAAATTAAGATTCTAGTAGTTTTATATAAAAGCTTTGAGAAATCAGAGCTTTTTTTTGGTTTTTAAATAAAAATATAGTCATTATTTTAAAATACAAATATGATATTTATTTTAAATTATAAATTTAATTTTGGATGTTTTTTTATTAAATTTTAACGCCTAAATTAAGTACAACATGTAAAATTGTTGAAGGTTGGGGTGATGTCAATGAAGCTTTTGCTATTATTAAAGAGTGCACAGAGCGTTTCAAACAAATTCAAAATAAACCTAAAGGATTATTTAGTATATCGTAATAAATATCATAATTTTTGCAAAAAAAGCAATATTCAACTCAAGGAATATTGCTTTTTTTTGTATAAGTTTGCCTTCTGAAAAAAATTAATGATTTATTAAAACAATAAAACTATGAATACAATGATGATTTATATGCCAATTTTTATGGCGTTGGTAGGGCTACTTTACATGCAAATTAAGAAGGCTTGGGTTTTAAAGCAAGATGCTGGAGATGGTAAGATGAAAGAAATTTCAGATTACATCTATGAAGGGGCATTGGCTTTCCTAAAAGCAGAATACAGATTATTAGCCGTTTTCGTAGTTATTGCGAGTGTTGTTTTGGCTGGAATAACTTTTTTACCAGGTGTTAAAACAGACATTTTAATTGTTGTAGCATTTATTTTTGGAGCTTTCTTCTCGGCTTTGGCTGGAAACATGGGAATGAAAATCGCTACCAAAACTAACGTAAGAACTACGCAAGCCGCTCGTACAAGTTTGCCACAAGCGCTAAAAGTATCTTTTGGCGGTGGAACCGTAATGGGCTTAGGTGTTGCAGGTTTAGCCGTTTTAGGTTTGACAAGTTTTTTTATTATATTATACAATATGTTTATGGGCGGTGTTTGGACTTCAACAGAAGACATGACCGTTGTATTGGAAACATTAGCTGGTTTCTCTCTTGGAGCAGAATCTATTGCGTTGTTTGCTCGTGTTGGTGGAGGTATTTATACCAAAGCTGCCGATGTTGGTGCTGACTTAGTAGGTAAAGTAGAAGCTGGAATTCCAGAAGATGATCCTAGAAACCCTGCTACAATTGCAGATAATGTAGGTGACAATGTAGGTGACGTTGCGGGTATGGGTGCCGATTTATTTGGTTCATATGTGGCAACTGTTCTTGCGGCAATGGTTCTTGGGAACTATGTAATTAAAGATATGGGTGGAAACATCCAAGACGCTTTTGGTGGAATTGGACCTATCTTATTACCAATGGCAATCGCTGGTTTCGGAATCTTATTTTCTATCATTGGAACCATGTTAGTGAAAATATCAAGTGATGATGCCAAAGAGGCACAAGTTCAAAAAGCATTAAACATTGGAAATTGGATTTCAATTGTGTTAACAGCGGTTGCTTGTTATTTCTTGATTAATATGATGTTACCAACAACTATGAAAATGACCTTCTTTGGTGAAGGATTACAAGAAATTTCGTCAATGAGAGTGTTTTATGCTTCTTTAATTGGCTTGTTTGTGGGAGGAGCTATTTCATCTGTAACCGAATATTACACAGGATTAGGAACAAGTCCGGTTTTGAAAATTGTACAAAAATCTTCGACTGGAGCTGGAACAAACGTAATTGCTGGACTAGCAACTGGAATGATTTCTACTTTCCCAACAGTATTATTATTTGCTGGAGCAATCTGGTCAACTTATGCTTTGGCTGGTTTCTATGGTGTAGCTTTGGCTGCTTCTGCAATGATGGCAACAACGGCTATGCAATTAGCAATCGATGCTTTCGGACCAATCTCTGACAACGCTGGTGGAATTGCTGAAATGAGTGAATTACCAAAAGAAGTTCGTACACGTACAGACATTTTGGATTCAGTTGGTAACACTACTGCTGCCACTGGAAAAGGTTTTGCCATCGCTTCGGCGGCCTTAACATCATTGGCTTTATTTGCAGCTTATGTAACATTTACTGGAATTGACGGAATTAATATTTTCAAAGCGCCTGTATTAGCCATGTTATTCGTAGGCGGAATGATTCCTGTAGTATTCTCTGCATTAGCCATGAATTCAGTTGGAAAAGCTGCGATGGATATGGTATATGAAGTGCGTCGTCAGTTCAAAGAAATTCCAGGCATTATGGAAGGAACTGGAAAACCAGAATATGCAAAATGTGTTGATATTTCTACAAAAGCCGCTTTACGCGAAATGATGTTACCAGGTATTATGACTATTGGTTTCCCAATTGCTATTGTATTATTAGGGAAATTAGTTTACGGAGATAACAACCAATTAATCGCAGAAATGTTGGGTGGATATATGGCCGGAGTTACCGTTTCAGGTGTGCTTTGGGCTGTGTTCCAAAACAATGCTGGTGGTGCTTGGGATAATGCTAAAAAATCTTTCGAAGCTGGAGTTTTGATTAACGGAGAAATGACTTACAAAGGTTCTGATGCACATAAAGCAGCGGTTACTGGAGATACTGTTGGAGATCCATTTAAAGACACTTCTGGACCATCAATGAATATTTTAATCAAATTAACTTGTTTAATAGGATTGGTAATTGCACCAATTTTAGGAAGTGGCGAAAAAGAAATGTGTGCTAAACCAGCTCAAATGGAATGTTCTGCTGATATGATGGGCAAATGTGATATGTCGAAAATGGCAACAATGACCGCAGCCGAGTGTGCAGCGATGTGTGATTCTCTTCAATGCACTCCAGGGCAAAAAGAAATGTGTTTGTCTCATTACGATGCTGATGGAAAATTCGTAGCTCCAACCAATGAAAAAGCATGTTGTGCTAAAAAAGGAACAACAGATAAAAATATTAAAGTAGAGATTACAAATACTGACGGTAAAGCGAAAGCTACAGTTACAACTTCTGAAAAAGGAGCAGCAAACGTTCAAGTTTTTGAAGGTTCGCTCGAAGAAGTAAAAGCAAAAGTAGATGCTTTGAAATAATATTCATTCTTTTGTATAATTAAAATGCCTCGCAATTTGCGAGGCATTTTTTTTGAATACGAATAAAAACTATTATTCTAAAGCATATTCTTTAATTAAAGTAGAAGCCGGGATATGAAGATTTTTTGTAAGTAAACGTATTTGTCTAATAGTCAAAGCTCTTTTTCGTTTGAAGATTTCAGTTACTCTGGAACGACTATTCAGAATAACGCCTAAATCTGCATTGGTAAGTCCGTTTTGTTCCATCATAAATTTAATCGCTTCGATGGGATCGGGCTCAGGAATAGGGTAATTTTTTTGTTCGTATTTTTCTATGAGTGTAACTAAAATATCCAACTCATCCCCTTCATTGGTGTTGGGTTTAGCGTCAAAAAGGGTGTTTACCCTTTCTAAAGTAAAATCATAATCTTTTTCAGTTTTAATTGGACGTATTTCCATTTTTTATAAGTTTTTAATGTCTTTCAAATCGTCATATTCGGTGTGAGTTCCTAAGAACAAAATATAGACAATTTGAGTAACATAATTAATTTTGACAATTAATCGATAATGATTGCCACAAATATTAAAGACTACTTTGTTATTGCCAACAAAATCAGCTGAACCAAATGTAGACTTTACAGCATTAGAATTTTCAAATGTGTTTTTGTCAAAAACCTGATACCAAGCCAATAATTGCTGTTTTGAGGTGGGATATTTTTCCCAAAAATTTTGCAAGGTTCTTTTTGCAATTAATCTCATAATTGATTTTAATGTTCAAAGATATAAAAAAATTCCCTATTTGGGAAAAAAATTATTTATTTTTCTTTAATAACGAATCAATTAAAAAAAGGCATAAAAAAATGCCTCACGGTGGAGACATTTTATTTATAATTTCAAAAATAGGCATTCTAAAACAACCCATTTATCTCAGCGTCAATTCTATTGAAAACAGTTCCTAAATCCTCAGCATTCTCAACAAAATTCAATTGATCTACATCAATAACGAGTAATTTTCCTTTGTCATAGGTATGAATCCAGGCTTCATAACGTTCGTTCAATCGACTCAAATAGTCAATAGATATAGAGTTTTCATATTCCCGACCCCGTTTGTGAATGTGCCCCACAAGATTAGGAATAGAACTTCTTAAATAAATCAATAAATCAGGAGCTTTAACAGTAGACTCCATTAATTCAAACAAGGTGGTGTAATTTTCGAAATCACGATTAGTCATTAATCCCATAGCATGAAGATTGGGAGCAAAAATATGTGCATCTTCATAAATCGTGCGGTCTTGGATCACTTTTTTGCCACTTTCACGTATTTGCATCACTTGACGAAAACGACTGTTCAAGAAATAAATTTGCAAATTAAAAGACCAACGTTCCATTTGGTGGTAAAAATCATCCAAATATGGATTGTCTACAACATCTTCATAATGGGGTTCCCATTTAAATTGTTTGGCTAATAACTGAGTAAGAGTTGTTTTTCCTGCTCCTATATTTCCTGCTACGGCTATATGCATTATGGTATTTTTATTTTATAATTGGAAATTCCTTGGTTGGTAAAAATAGACAAAATTTGGTCTTTGTAGTAGAAATTAGTCGATGATTTTTCCACATTTTCGATTGGGTATATTTTATTTTTATCAACATCATATATATAGAATAAACCTTCTTTAGAAAAAAGTGAAACCTGATTTGATATAATTTTGATAAAATCGAAATCAGGAATTTTTCCTATGGTTGTTATTTTCCCGAAAACGTCGCAGGAACACCAATTTAAAGCATCATCTATCCATTGAAAAGTATTAAAATCGGACTCATAATGTTTTATAATTCCTTCAAATGGAGGTGTTATCGATAGGAAAGTATTTTTTAAATAATCAAAAAGCCCAATTTGTTGAGTTAAATTATTGTAAATCCACAGTCGGTTTTGAGATGCGAGGCCTACGGATGTAGCTACTATTGGGATTTCGTTTTCGGAAAGATTGATTTTTTGTGATTCATTCAATTGATTGTCCAACAGTATAATGGTGTTGAAATTTTCATAAAAAACCACTATTTTCAGGGGGTTTTGTCTGTCGATATACGTGATATTGCCCAATGAAATATTTTTATATTCTAACGAAATCTTGTTTTTTGTGAGCGAAAAAACATTATTTTTAACCGAGTAATAGGAGTCAAATTGGTCATATCCCAAAAATTGATCGGTATCAATAGTAATTTGATTTATCTTGGTGGCAGAAATGTTGTGGTTTTGACTGTAACTAATCGAAAACAGTACTATAAAAAACGGAATTAGATATTTTTTCATGAAAGCTAAGGTACGATTAAACCTTATGAAATTAACAATGTCTTATTTAATTTTAATGTAATGATTCCAAACAAAAAAACTAAAATCTTCATCACAATTCATTCAAAATATTTAATAAGTATGTATAAAAAATTTTTAACGTTAGCAGTTCTGTTTTTAGTATCTAGTGTGGTTAAGGCTCAGGAATTTCAAGGAATGGCGGTATATCAGTCCAAAACAAGCATATCCGAATTTAAATCTCGTATCGACGAGAACAAAGAGTTAACACCAGAAATTAAGAAACGTATTGAGGATAGAATGAAATCAATGTCCGAAAAAACATTCATTCTCAATTTTGACAAATCGGCATCAATTTATAAAGAGGAAGAAAAATTAGAAGCACCAAGCCAAGGAGAAGGAGGCGGCGGAAATCGTTCCAGAATGATGTCTGCTATGATGCCTAGTGGTGGCACTTATTACAAAAACGTAAAGGACAAATCCTATTCGGTTGATCGAGAATTTATGGGGAAAGAATTTTTAGTAAAAGATTCATTACCCAATTTGAAATGGAAAATAGAAGCTGAAACTCGAGTTATCGGCGGGTATAATTGTTTTAAGGCTACTGCTCTAAAGCAAGTAAGCAAGACCGATTTTAGAAATTTAACACCAAAAAAAGAAGAAACTCCTACTGCAAAACCTGTAGGCGAAACAAAGAAAACTAGTTTTATGGATGCGCTGGAAATGCCAAAAGAAATTACAGTCACGGCTTGGTACACTCCCGAAATTCCAGTAAATCAAGGCCCTGAAGGGTATTGGGGATTACCAGGATTAATATTGGAAGTAAACGATGGGAAAACGGTTATTTTGTGTTCAAAGATAGTTTTGAATCCTAAGGTAAAAGCCGAAATAAAGGCACCAACAAAAGGGAAATTAATCTCTCAACAAGACTTTGACGAAGCGGTTATCAAAAAAACAGAAGAATATAGAAGCATGAACCAAGGACGCAGTGGAAATAATGGCTGGAGAATGGGCAGAAATTAAAAAGCAATACAAACCTTTTACCAATTTATTCACTAAATGAAAAAAACAACCCTATTTATATTGTTCTTTATGAGTTCAATTTCTTTCTCACAATCCATAAAACTGGAAGGTTTTGTAACAGATTCAAAAACAGTTGCATTAGAAATGGCCAATGTCATGGCGGTTAATGTATCGACTAAAGCAATGGACTCTTATGCGATAACCAACGACAAAGGAAAGTTTGTACTAAATCTAAAACCCAACACCAATTATACTATCAAAATTAGTTATTTGGGAATGCAAAATAAGGAATTGTCCATTGCTACAACAACCGAAAATAGTACTAAAGTTATTACTATGGAAGAAGGCGGAATTGAACTCGAAGGGGTTGAAATTGTTCGTGAAATGCCAGTTTCTATCAAAGGTGATACCATCGTTTACAATGCCGATTCATTTAAGTCAGGAACAGAGAGAAAACTAGAAGATGTACTTAAAAAACTACCCGGAGTTGAGGTTAACGCAGATGGTGAAGTAGAAGTAGAAGGAAAGAAAGTGACTAAATTAATGGTAGAAGGCAAAGATTTTTTTGATGGGGATACTAAATTGGGAGTAAAAAACATTCCTGCCGATGCTATTGATAAAATACAAGTTTTGCGAAACTACAGTGAAATTGGAGCTTTAAAAGGAGTAGAGAATAATCAAGATAATGTGGCAATGAATATCAAACTAAAATCAGGAAAGAAAAACTTTTGGTTTGGTGATATGACAGCAGGAATTGGTGTCGGACATACGGAAAGTCGGTATTTAATTAATCCAAAAACATTTTATTACAATCCTAAATACAGCATTAATCTAATAACCAATTTTAATAATATTGGTGAATTGCCACTGACTGTGCAGGATTATTATAAATTCACTGGTGGTTTCAGGGGAATGATGCGAAAAGGAGGAACTAGCTTTAATGTTTCTTCCAATGACTTGGGAATTTCACTTTTAAGAAACAATAGAGCCAAAGAAATCGAAACGCAATTCGGAGCCACTAATTTCTCTTACAACATCAACAAAGCTTGGAATGTGAGTGGTTTCGGAATTCTTTCCACATCAATTACAGACACGGAAACTAGCTCTCAAACCAATATTTTAAGAACCAATTCTTCGCAAATTCAATCTACCGAAAACCGTCAGGATGTAGGTCATCAAAAAAGTAATTTGGGATTGTTCAAATTAAGTTCCAGTTATAAACCGTCAACGAAGTTTCAGTTTGATTATGATGTTTTAGCTAAATTGTCTAAGCAAAACGAAACGAATGCTTTGTTGCGAGAAGCGATTGTAAACAGTAATTCGACTACAGAGAATATAGCGACTTTGAAAAATCAAAATCCTATTTCTTTAAATCAAAATTTGAGTTTTTACTATACTCATAATGATAAAAATATTTTTGCGCTCGAAATGCAACATTTGTACCAAGAAGAAGACCCTTTTTATAATGCTAATTTGCAGTCGGATCCTTTTGTGATTAAAGATCCAACAGATCCAAATCTTCCGCCATTAGTAAATGCTTTAGGCTATAATTACTTGGAAAATAGAACTAATTTAAATCAAAATCGTTTTGTAAAAACTAACAAAATGGATGCTAAATTTGATTATTACTATATGTTGACTCCAAAAAGTAATATCAACGTGACACTAGGAAATACGTATTCAAATCAAAATTTTAATTCTTCGATTTTTCAAATCTTAGACGACCAGACAGTTAATAATTTAGACGATATTGCTAATTCAAACAATGTAAATTACGAATTCAAAGATGCCTTTTTAGGATTGCATTACAAAATTTTGACGGGCAAATTTACTTTTACTCCAGGAGTAAGTTTGCACACTTTTGCAATGAAAAATGAGCAGTTAGGAATCAATAGTACTCAGAATTTCTTTAGAGCCTTACCTGATTTTCTCGCCATTTATCAAATTAAAAAAGCAGAATCACTAACCTATAATTTTTCATTCACTAACAATTTTACCGACATTAACCGACTTTCAGAGGGAATTATTTTCTCAAATTACAACAGTTTGACCCAAGGAAATCGGACATTAGAAAATGCTACATCCATAGCGCATTCGTTACGCTATTTTAAATATAACATGTTTAATCTTGAAAACATATCTGCTTTTGCCTCCTATTCCAAACAAATTGATGCCATAAAAACTCGGGCACTTTTTAACGGAGTGAATCAAACTTCAGAACCCTATAATTCAGACTTTTCAGATGAAACACTTTCAGGAAACGGCTCTTATGGGCGTTCGTTCCTTAAGAATTATAAAGCCTCTTTTGGGATTAATTTGAATTGGTCAAAGAATAATAACATTCGAATAGACCGACTTACGCAACAAGATATTTTGGTAACCAACGAAAGTTTTACAGAGAGCTATACTCTGAAAGCTTCAACAAATTATAAAAAATTGCCCAATCTAGAATTAGGGTATAATTGGGTTAAAAATGATTATAACAATAATACTTTTTATACCGATAAACCCTTTGCAAGACTAGACTATTTTTTCCTTAAAAGTTTTTCTTTTGTGTCGGAATATGAGTTTTATCATTACTATAATAACGATAAAACAATCAATAATGAGTATGATTTTTTGAGTGCAAGTCTAATTTATCAAAAGAAAGATAGTAAGTTAGAATACAAAATTAGCGGCACGAATTTATTAAATACAACTTCTTTAAACGATGATAGTTTTAGTCAGTTTTCTACCAAAACCTCACAATATACTGTACAGCCACGGTATATCATTTTTTCTTTGAAGTATAATTTGTAAAATCGGCTTAATTCTTAAAATCTTCTTTTAAATACTCCTGTGCTTCATCTTTTATTGAATTTACAGTCAATGAAGGAATCTTTACTTTTTTGTTTACAATCTCATTAGCATATTTAAGGGCAATATCCTTTTTGCCAGAGTCCTTATAAATTTGAAAAATCTGATATAATGGAAGAAATCGACAAGGAATCATATTCGAAGCGTGTTGATAAGTCTGAATTGCTTTTACAGTTTTCCCAATTTGATAATAGTTATCTGCTAAAAGCATTTGTAAATCATAATCATTAAAACGAGTCTGACATTCAGATAAAATTTTGATGCTTTTAGCAAACTTGCCAACAAAATGTAACTCTGCACCATAATTGTATAAAAAGAAAGGATTTTCTTTTAATGATGTTGAATATAGATTTTCATATTCAGGTAACATTTCTTCGGTATTACCTCCTAATGAACTCATAGCAATTGTTTTCCATTTGATTTCTGCACGCATCTGCATAAGACTATGAAATATTAAAAATACACAAGTAAAAACAATCGTACTTCTTATGGCAATTGAAATTGTAGTATTCTCTATTTCGATTGCTGTAGTTTTCAACAATGTCGAAAGGTAAAACGCAAGTAATATCCAAACTGAAACATAGTATAACGGATAAGAAAAACAGGCAAAAACCAAAAAAGATATTAGTCCTCTAAAAACTAAATGTCCATCCTCATTTTTATATTTTATGATTTCCCACAATAAGAACAGAATAATTGAAAGGATAACAACCAAACCTACTATGCCGAACTCAACAGCAACCTTAATAAATTCATTGAATGGTTGTTTTACATTATCGGCAAGAATTGCATATTTTGAATTAGGATTCTTTTTGAAATATTCAGCTTGATAATCCATATATTTTGCCTGAAACGCACCATAACCATGACCAAAAACAGGTTTATCTTTTATCATTTCGGAGGAAACTCTCCAAATTAAAAACCGACCATCTGCTGAATCTTCTTTTTGATGATAAAAATAGAAAACTACAATAATTACCGGGATTAAAGCCAAAACCGAAAACAGTTTATAATATCTAAACCGTTTTAATTTACTTAAACTATTTTTTTGAAAAAGGAAGAATACCAACGAAGAAATAAAAATAGACAAAACGCCAACTCTCGAACCTGATAGAAAAACAGCTGTGCCAATTGCAATCAAACTTAAGCCTAAAAAATATTTCTCGACTATTTTAGCTTTTGAAATCAGCAACAATCCTATTGGAAAACTTATTGCTAAAACTGCTGCAAAACCCGCTGGATTATCAAAACTACCTGTAACTTCGAAATTGGGATTGTTTGATGGGAAGAAACTCAAAAACTGGCATAAACCATAACAGGCTTGTATAAAACAAACAATTAAAATACCAAAATACAATATCTTACGGTCAAAAACACTAATTAGTTTAGCCTGTTTGGAACTGACAATACTAATTATTATGGAAACTAATAAAGTAAGTATTACAAAGTAGAACTTTGAGGTATTTGTTGTACTAACAAATTTACTAGAAGTGAGAAATACACTTCCAGTAAAAATGGAAATTATTACTAAAATTTTGAAATTCATTTCAAAGTTGAAAATTATCGTAAAATAAAATAGGATTCATAAACATTACAGATTACGTATTATTTTTCCGTAAGCCTTAATTAAAAACATTCCGAAATCACTTTTTATTTGCTGTCTTTTTCCAAATAAAAAAAATTATAATCGCAAAAATGTTAAAGATTAAAATAGACATTATCCAAATGAATTTCTCTTTAACAGATAAACTTTTTGCTTTTGCAACAATTATTACCCCAGTTACGGCTATTACGAGTATGCATAACTCCCATTTAAAAATACCTGACAAACCCATAAATTAAATTTCAAAAATTAAAATTTTTAGAGTAACAACTATAATCTACTTTATATGCAAATTAGAAATCAACACAATTCGAATTAGGAGGTATTGACACTCTAGAATTTCGTATTTCAACTGTGCACCAATATATTAATCTATGTACAATTTTATTTGTTCTTAATTATATGTAATCTTTTAGAGTCTTTAATATCTTGTAATACTTTGAAATCTTTCGAATTTTTCAACTCATTTAACATTTCATTTGATTTGTCCATTTGGGTTTTGAAAAACTCAAACAACCTTTCAGACATTTGAATTTCTTCTCCTTTTTCAATTTTATTAAATCTATAAATTTTTAAATTTTTATCATACATAATGTATGAATCGATTCTTGTCTTGGCTTTTTCTATAATCGCCTTCTGATCTTCAGTAGCTTTCAAAGGATTGGAAACATCCACATCAAGATATTCTAATGTAGAAAGCGTTTTCAAACTATTTTCTTCTTTATTGATCGCAGTATCATTTTCAATACTTCCTAAAGCACTTTCACAATTTGTGAATAATATGCAGAATGAAGTCAATACTATCATTGTAAACATACGAGAAACATATATATTTTTTGTTTTCATTTTATAAAATTTTTTAGGATGCCATTATTTTTTCTTTAGGACTTTCCGAGTTTTACATTATTTTTGGGTTAAGCTACGAAATGGATGGGTTTTCGAAACTATAAATTATAGAGAAAACTACTTGTGATTGAGTAGTCTAATATTAAAAAAAACTGGAAGTGAGAAACACACTTCCAGTAAAAATGAAAATTAGTAGTGCTAATTTATTACTTTTTGAATTTAACATATAAAAACACACACAAACAGATACCAGCAATTGTGTATCTAACGATATTTTTTTTTATAAAACAATTGCTTAATAATAAAATACCGCAAAGTCCAATACTTATTTTTGAATCTGTTTCATAATCATTAACAAATGGTATTATAATTAAAAACGTACCAAAAATTAAGCAAATAATATCTAAAAATTTAATTTTATTCATATTTTCAAGCGTTAAATTTTAATGAAATCAAACATAATTATCTATTATTTTACAATCTAGGTTGAGGTCTAGTTGTGATGGTAGGTCCCCAAGTTGTCATTTCAACTTCTATAATTACTCCGTTAGGGTAATCATGAGCTAAATCGCCAGCTTCCCATGCTACAAAACCAGCACAAACTGAAACAGCAGTTCTAATTGCTGGATGAGGTATCAACTGAGCAAAAACACCAGTTAAAGTTGCTCCACTATTTATTGCTTCTAAATCTCCATGAGAAATATAAAGATCAATACTACACCAACCAATGTCAACGCCTGTTGAATTTGGTGGGTGCACTCCTTCAGGATCTTCACTTTGTATTCTAGCAACTCCATAATTCCGTATTTTAAATACATTTTTATTTTTGAATACATGTAATCGTTTAGAGTCTTTTATATCTTGAAGTAAATAAAAATCTTTCGAATTTTTTAACTCATTTAACAACTCATTTGACTTATTCATTTGAGTTTTGAAATACTCAAACAATCTTTCAGACATTTGAATCTCTTCCCCTTTTGCAATTTTCTTAAATCTATAGATTTTTAATTTTTTATCATACATAATGTATGAATCGATTCTTGTCTTCGCTTTCTCTACAATCGCCTTTTGTTTTTCAGTAAGCTTCAACGGATCAGAAACATCTACATCTAAGTATTCCATATTGGCAGCTTCTTTAAAACTATTTGCTCCTTTAATCGTTGATATATCAGTTTCTGAATTATTATCACAATTCATAAAGAATAACGAAAAAAATAAAACTGAGGCTATTCTTAAAATTTTTGCAATATACATTTTTTTGTTTTCATTTTAAGTAATTTTTATAGAAGGTGTAACTAGTTTTACACACATTCTGTGTTTGTTGTTTTTATTGGTGTCTCTGATATTAGTTAACTTATCAATTTAGAATTAGAGACTGTTCTAAATTGACTTTTTGCTATTCAAACCTTACTGTTTTTCGGATAAGAATTAGTTTATTATTTTAGCTTTTATCCATATTTTTGTATTTGTAGTTTATTATTATTTCTCAATTTATTATATTGTCTAAAAATTATCAGATCCAGGCCAGTATTGTCTTTTATTTTGATCGATAGTAAATACTTGTTCTTCTCTTCCTCCTGTATTATTTTTTAACCAAAAAAGGGCATTATCAGGTACTTTAGGATATTGAAGCAGGGTATCTTTCGCCACTTGAACGCCCAAAGATTCCCACTGCTTGTCCCAATAGAACAATTCATATTCATTACCAACATTGATGTGATTCATGTCATTTTGAACTTGAAATTCAATAGAACTAATGGTTATTGGATTTGCGAATGCAAAACCCAATGTAAAATCCTCTCCAGAAGTATAACTCAAAGGATTTTTGTCGAAAGCACTCCATTCCCAAATGAAATTTTTGATGTTCTCATGGATAACTTCTCCCTTTAATTTTTGTCCATCAGCACCATAAAAAGCTAATGTTGCCAAAGAAGTTTTTTTGCAATTAGAATAAAAACGAACATATTTGAATTTGGCATTGGGTTTTAACACTACTTTTTTGAGATGATTACTGTGAAAATTAGCAATTTGATATAATGTAACTGCATCGCTGAAATCGGATTTATTTGCTCCTTGAAATAGACCTCCATTTAAGCTACTCATCAATTCTAACACTTTTTTCCTGTTTCTAGGACTGCTTAGCCTACATTTTCTGGTCAATAAAACAGAATTTACTTTAGTTTCTGATGGTTTTAAAAAATGTATCTTTTTTTCTTTATTTACAAAAAAAGGATAGTTTATAGGGATTGTTTCATTTTCGTCCTGATTGGCAGCCATATACAACACATTAACACCTATATTTTTATATGAAAATGAATTGTTTTGATAATTACCCGAAGCGATAGGATACCATTCGTTCATATAATCAAACACATACAATACAGGCTGAGTTTGTGTTCCTTCAAGTACATTAGGAATAGCTATATTAACAGTAGAAACATAATTGTTGGTTACATCTTTTGATAACGGATAAAATGAATTTTCTTCATGAAAAAGATAGGATTCTCTATAAATTTTTGGAATACTTTCTTCAGAATACAAAGTTTTTAAATCAATACCACCCAATACATCTGTAGAATATTCTTCATTTCCATATTTGACATAAAGCCAAGTATGTCCCAATGCGGGATGATTGCCCCAGTGCGGGGTCAAATCTTTCGCACTAACTATACCTAGTGCTCTAAAAGCATTGACTAAATAATTTATACCATCAGAACATACTCCAACTCTTGCTTTTTCAGTTTGACTATTACTTAATGTTTGCGGATAATATTTGTTTATATCATTCATAACCTTAAAATTAAAATCAGATGTCACAGAATTAACTACAGTCTGCAAGGATGCACCCGCTTCAAGATTATCATAAACCCAAGAATATTTATTGAATAGCCTTTGACGAACACCTTCTTCTAAAGGCTCGTCAGCGGTTTTGTAAGGTAAAATATAATTACAAAAATCATCGAAAGAAGCTCTTTTGTCTTTTGGAATTTTATTCCAAGCGGTAAAAGATAACTCAATGGTATTAATTAAAAATTGTGACGAAATCTGTTGAATGTCTGGAGTCATTTCAGAAGTATCAAAAGCATAGTTTTTGGGTATTTCCTTAAATATTTTTTTAAACATACCCTCCCGATTACTCCTTAAAGGACATTTGTTAATACTATCAAAAGCCTTTTCATATCCTGGAATTGATTTACAAGAATAGCGGTAAGGTAAATTTTCAATTAAGAAAACGGCTGCTTTGTATTTTAAGCTATCTTCGGGTTTTGATCTATAAAATTCTAAAACTTTTTCGAGTGACGCCCTGTTTGCGCCAGCTGCTACCAAGGCATCTTCTAATTTGCTAGAAAAGTGGCTAAACGAAGCCAAAAACAAAAGCAAAACACCAATCAAAGTAATTTTCTTCATTTCAAAAATCAATTAAAATCGTTAGCCGAGAAAAAATCAACACTTCTCTTTTTGTTATTTTTTCAAATATAAGAGCAGTCTTACATATAATCCAATTCGTATAAAAATAAATTATGCCCTAAAAAATAAATTATGAGTATTACTTTTTTGCTATATTTGTTTTAGTGTAAAAAATAAATACAATGAGGGTAAAAGAGAAAATAGTTAGAGATGCTCGATTAAAAAAAGAATTTTCTCAAGAACACATGGCGCATGTTCTTAAAATTTCGCAATCAAAATACTCTCGGCTCGAAAAAGGAGAAATATCCTTTGACATTAATGAATTGAGTACACTAATTGATGTTTTGGAACTTAATCCTTTGGAAGTTTTAGATTTTACTGAAAAACAACAAGTTTTTATCAACTCATCGTATTCAGGCAACATCAATACTAAAATAAACGGAATAGACAAAGAAGCTATTCGAGAATTGATTCAAGAAGAATTGAGAAAAACCAATTAGACCAAAGAAAAATGGCTGATTTTCGGCGATGATATTTATGAACTTGAGGTCGATTTATGAAACAAATCGAAAATTTTATTGAAACTTCTTGACGGATGATAAATAAATAAACAGGATTTATTTTTTATTATGCTAACGATTTTATTTAGTGATTCTTGTGGAATAGCTGGACAGCCTTCGCTTCTTCCCAATCTTTTATTGCATTTTATGAATGAGTTTGAAACATAATTTGCCGAATGCATCACCACGCCTCTTTGTCTGGCATTATCGTTAATTCCCTTTTCCAAGCCGTCTAATTTTAAAGACATTCCATGTTTGCCATTATATATTTCGCCCGTTACATAAAATCCCAAACTACTCTTAAAAGAACTGTTGGTATTCGAAAAACTATTGGCAAATTCCTCTCCGGTATTTCTTCCATGAGCAACTAAGGTATTGTATAAAATGGTATCGGTATTCAAATCGATTACCCAAAGTCTTTTAACATTTGATGACAAACTAAAATCGACCAAGGTTAAAACATCTTTTTGTATTACCCCTTTCTCTTTCAAAAAATAATACCCCTTTAAGGCTTCTTTGAAACTTTCAAGATTAGGCAATTCAAAGGGACTAGAATTAAGTGAATTATAAATTGTTTCCGCTTTAGAATCAAAAACAGATTCGACCGCATAAGCAACTTCTGGTTTTTTTAAATTTTCGAGATTGATAAATTTTGTTTCGTTTGGATAAATCGTAAACAACAAAAACAAGGCAGAAGGGAATATATTATAAATGATTGACAATGTATATTTTATGTATTATATTAAGGTATGCTAATTTACGGCAGAAATGTGTTTTTTTGAAAAATATTATGAAAAATATATGATTTATCCACTTAGCCATTAATCGAACATTAAAAACAACATCACACTTTTTTCGTATTATTACTTAATCATGCGAATCAAGGGTTAAAATGCTAAATTTAAAAAAGCCGCAGCGATTTTTCCGAAGATATGAATCAACAAACCTTTGCTTGATCTAACTTTACTTGCTTTTTGAATATCCGTTTTAACAATCAACCAATTAAACAATG
>JANMZS010000182.1:0-16206 GCA_031383535.1 Flavobacterium sp. | reverse complement strand
TTTTTCTTCGTCCCAACCTTTTTCTACAAATTTTTCCGCGCTTTCTGGGTTGATAAAATCCAACTTGATTTGAATATGGGTGTCTAAATTGATAACGTTTTTAATAGATTTTCTAGCGTCAGAAACGGCAGCATTAGCAATAGGGAATGTAGTTACATCTTCAATACTATATTTTTCACCTTTGTCAACTTTGTAATTTTTAAATTCTGGAATTAAATCGGGATTATCTAAAACTTCATTAAGAAAGTTAGATTCTTCAAACTGGTCATTTTTAGCAAAATAATTAACAGAACGATTCATAAACATAACTTCTTCTTTTTTGTCCTCGGCAGGAAAAACGACGTCTTTGGCAAAGCCTTGACAGAATTTCAGGTATTTTTTGGTAATGAAATTCTCGTCCTCAAAGGCATCAACCGATAAAAAATGCTCTAACCAATACCGAGCATCATACCGATTGCTGTCAACCGTTAATATCTTATAACCTTCTTCTTTTTTGTAATTAAAAATCAAGCAGCCTTTGTCTAACTTACTCAGGTTGATGCCTTGTTGCAAAATCATTTCAAGGTTAGATTCTTTTTCTTCAAATTGTAAGAAGTCAGTTTGGATTTCACTTTTAAAAATTCCAATAGCATCAACCACAGTATTATCAATATTGACATTAGTCAAATAGGCAATATAAACCTCACCGTTTTTGATGTGTGGATGGTTGGATTGTTCAAATAAATGGGTGGTGATTTTTTTTGAAACTTCGTGTAAACTGCTTGGGTTTTCAAATAGCTGCGAAGCTAATGTGTACATGTCATTGTATTCTAAATCCACTTCATGAGCAAATTGAAAGTAGTTTTCTTCTTTTTCTCTAAACGGTTTAAAGAAATATTCTTTCATTAATGGCGCAATTTCATCATTCAAATTAAAAGATTGTTCAGATAAAAAAATAGCTTCGTTGCGGCTTTTATTTCCCACTCTGTGAATGGATAAAGTGTCGATGTGGGTGTTAAATAAGTTGATCATGAGTTAAAGCCCCTCCCGTCCTCCCCAAAGGGGAGGTGTCAAGAACTGGACGGTTTTATTTAGTTAATTTTTATTTTGGGAGTTTTATTTTAAAATTAAAATATGATTTTTCCTCTTTTTATATTATTTTGTTTAGGCTCTCTCTCCTTTGGAGAGGGCTAGGGAGAGGCTTAATTCCAATTCTCCTCGAATCCAAAATCTTCAAAGCTATCATCGCTTTCGAACATGTCAAGGTCGTCTTCATCAAGATCATCTTCAAATTCATTGTAATCTTCCTCCTCATCTTCGGCTATGAAATGTTTTTCCATCGCTTCGGCAGGCATTTCGCCAACAGAGAAAAGTGTTTCTGGATAGGTGTTTCCAGCCGTGATTTCTTCGATGGCTGCTAATTCTACCAAGAAAGTCCACATGCTGATGAAGTCATACACATAGATTATTTTGGTATTTTCTTTATCTAAAATATCCGTAAGTAGATAATCGCTCATCGTTTTTTGTTCGCCAGAAATGTCTCCTGTATCAAACATAGCAATTTCATCTTCTTGATTCCAAGTGTCATCACAAGTGTAGAAAGAAGCGACTTCCATACCGTCAAAACCAAATGAATTAAAGATAGCATTGTGTAAATCTTCTAACGTATCGTCGGCAAGTATCGCAATATCTCTAAAAATATCCTCTTCGGTATCGAGAATTACTCTAAATTTATAAACCATAATTTGTGTTTTGTTGAATTGTCAAAGGTAAAATATAAATTTAGATTTTAGATTTTAGATTTTAGATTTGTTGAAAAGATTTTTAGTTATAACTGTTTTTGGTTTAGCTTCCGTATCACTTTTGCGGGATTTCCAACGGCTAGTGAGTTATCAGGAATGTCTTTTGTAACTACCGACCCTGCGCCAATCACACAGCCATTTCCTATGGTTATTCCGGGAAGAATGATAGCATTGCCGCCAATCCAGCAATCATCGCCAATGGTTATGGGCAGCGCATTTTCGAGTGTTTTTCTGGACTCGGCTTCCAGAGGATGATTGGCAGTATACAATTGAACTCCGGGCGCAAAGAAAACATTAGAACCTATGGTGACTTTTGCAGCATCGAGTACCACACAATTGACATTAAAATAGACATTATCACCGCAAACAATATTGTATCCATAATCACAAAAAAATGGTGGTTCGATGTAAAGATTCTTTCCAGCATTAGGGATTAATTCTCGAATAATTTCTTTTGCCTTTTTTGTGATTCTATATTCGATGATGTTTAATCTGTGGAGTAGATTTTTTGCTTTTCGACGGTCTTTAACCAAAACGGAATCACCAGCTAAATAAAGTTCTCCAGAAATCATTTTTTCTTTTTCGGTTTTCATAAAAGTGGAAATCTATTATGTTGTAAATGTAAAAGAAAATAGGGCGAAATACAAGCTCTTTTTGATGTTAAAAAAATACTCTAATTCGATTTTGAATTGAAATTAAGGCCTTCGGTTTAAAGACTAAAAAGCAGTAAATCAAAAGTAGTTTTGGGATTTTTAGATAAGAATTTGATTCAAAAAGCCGCTGTCGAATAAGCCTGAAATTTATAGTTTCGTTAAAGTCAATAAAATAAATTTAGCCAACTTATAATGAATACATAATCGGTATTGGTTGAAAAAAGTGTTTGATTTTAAAAGTTCTTATGGATTGATTTTAGCTTTAACTTTTATTTTATATGATTTATGTTAAAATTATTGGTTATTAGTGTTTTAACAATTCAATATAGATTTTTTCTATGATGATTTTAAGCCTTAAAAACAGCCTTTCTTATTCCAATTAAAACAAAAATTAAAAGAGTGTAAACAATAAAAAAAGGAACAATATATTCAATCCAATTCATGGGGAGCATGATGGCAATAATCAATAATTGAAAGCCCAATCCGTAAATGGAAACGAAGGTCATAAACCAGTTTGAAAATGTTTTTACCTTATAAGCATCGCTATCTAAAGTGTGTATTATTTTGTCAAAAATGCTGTAAACCACAGTGTAAATTTTGAATAAAATATCCACTGATTTTTGACTTTCTCCAGCTAAAGCTCTAGGTGATTTATATTCAAAAATTTTGCTAGTTGAATCTCCCCCAACCGATTTATTTCTCAAAATCACATAATAATAATTGTATAAAGTACCTTGCAATTGGATACAAAAAAAAGCAATTAATGTTTCCCAAAATGATGTTTTTGACACATAGCAAATGGTCATTAAAAACATGAAATTTAATACAATATCAAGCACACTATCAAGATATCTTCCTGTGTACGAAGGGGTGTTTTTTATTCGTGCCAATTCGCCATCGGCAGCATCAATAATCGATTTTAAAATGATAAAAAAACCGGCTAAAAAGTAGTGGTTTTGAAAAATAAAATAGATAGCAATTAATCCTGAAAATCCAAAAAGTAGGGTTACGTGAATGGGTGTAAAACGAGTGTTTTTGAGTTGATTGGCAAACCATTTTCCAATGGGTCTACCATAATCTGATAAATCTAAAAATTTATCTTGAGCGGAAAGTTTAGACATTTAAGGAGTTGAACAAAGAAATGCGACAATATAGTCAAGGTGGCAAAGATACTTTATAATAGTGATTTCTTATTATTTGATTCTAAAATCATATAAAACTGAATTCCAAATAAAATGGTTGCTAATACAATATGAATAGTTTGCGTTCCAAAAGGAAAATCAAAATAAAACATCAATATTCCGGAAAGGATTTCAATACACAACAAAAATAAAATCCAATGGAGCTTTTTGAATCCTAAACCTAGTTTCTTATTACAGGAAAATAAATAAATATTGGTAAGCAAAACGATTATTGAGAAGGATCTGTGGATATAAAACGATATACTAGGATTTTGCAACCAAAATACTTTAGGAACTCCAGTTTCTGAAATCGTATCTACATGTTCACGAACATTTGTTCCTAATACGATTTGAATGATAGTTAGTCCTATCGAAAGGAATAAGATGCTATTGAATTTAGTGTTAAAAAGCAGCGAATTTTTGGTTTTTTTAATAGAAAATATCAAATACAATTGAAGGGCAACAATTAATAAAGCGACCAACATGTGTGTGGTAATTTTAAATGGATTTAAAACAGAATCAACAACGGTTTTGCCCAACCATGCCTGAAAACCCATTAGAATACAGATTAAAAAAGAATTAATGACTAGCCTTTTATTTTCTTTCCAATAGCCAAATGAGAGTATAAATGTAATAAAACAGGCAATTCCAGCTAAGGCTCCAAACAATCGGTTGATGTATTCTACCCAGGTATGCCAAGCATTGAAAATGGCATAATCGTGTTTTGTATATTTTTCCCAATTGCGGTTATCAAAGGCAGCTGTTGATTTAAAATCATTTTTGGATACTAATAGAATTTGGTCTTTGATAATCACTTGACCCTTATCGTATTCTTTTTCGGCGGCGAAAAATAATTCATTTTCTTGTGTAGGAGGGATATAATAGCCAAAGCATTTAGGCCAATCTGGACAACCCATTCCTGACCCAGTGAGTCTTACAAATGCACCAGCAAAAATCACCAGATAAACAAGAACTAGCGCGATTTGTGCTGATTTTAAAAAATATTTTCTCATCATTTAAATAGAAATGCAAAATTAGTACAAACTTTAAATTTTAGTATCAAACAAATTATAATGAAATGCTAATTTGATGCTTTTTTCAAACCTATTTTTTTGGCTTTTACCAAAACAAAATCATAGGCTGCCTTATATTCGTTGGGTATCTCTCCTTCCAAAATAGCCTCTTTTATAGCTTCTTTAAGAATTCCTATCTCGCGAGAAGGCTTTAAATCAAAAATGACCATGATTTCTTCACCCGAAATGGGAGGCTGAAAATTACGAATATGATCGCGTTCTTCAACTTCAACAATTTTCTGGCGAACAATCTCAAAATTTTGATGGTATTTTTTAAACTTACTTAGGTTTTTAGTTGTGATGTCAGCTTCGCATAAAGTCATTAAGCTTTCTACATCTTCGCCAGCATCAAAAACCAAACGACGTACTGCTGAATCAGTAACTAAATCTTGAGATAAAACAATTGGTCTAGAACTCATCATAACCATTTTTTGTACAAATTTCATTTTGTGATTCAGGGGCATGTGTAATCTTTCGAAAATTTTCTTAGCCATTTTTCCGCCCAGGAATTCATGCCCGTGAAATGTCCAACCTTGTTTTTTGTTAAAACGTTTGGTTGGTGCTTTTCCGATATCGTGTAGTAGAGCAGCCCATCTTAGCCAAACATCATCTGTATTAGGGCAAATATTATCGACTACTTCTAGTGTATGATAAAAATTATTTTTATGGGTTTGACCTTCAATTTCTTCTACTTGGTTCAAAGCCGTTAATTCGGGCAGGAGAATATCTAAAAGCCCTGTTTTGTATAATAATAGAAAGCCAATAGAAGGCGTTTCGGTCGAAAGGATTTTGTTCAATTCATCGACAACTCTTTCGCCAGATATGATATTGATTCGGTCTGCATTTTTTGAAATTGAATTCAAAGAGTTTTCCTCAATTTCAAAACTCAATTGATTGGCAAATCGAATGCCTCTCAACATTCGCAAGGGATCGTCAGAAAAAGTAATATCTGGGTCGAGTGGTGTTTTGATGATTTTGTTTTTCAAATCGGTTAAACCATCGAATGGGTCTAATAATTCTCCATAGGTTTCTTTGTTCAAAGAAATTGCTAAAGCATTGATGGTAAAATCACGACGATTTTGGTCGTCTTCAAGCGTTCCGTTTTCCACCAATGGATTTCGACTATCGAGATTGTAAGACTCTTTTCGAGCCCCTACAAATTCAATTTCGGTGTCTTCAAAACGCAACATGGCTGTTCCGTAGTTTTTAAAAACCTGAACTTTGGGATTGTTGGGAAGTAATTTAGCTACTTTAAGTGCTAATTCGATTCCGCTGCCTACAGCAACAATGTCGATGTCTTTTTTGAAATCTCTATTTAAAAGTAAATCTCTCACAAAGCCACCAATCACATAACTATTGACGTTAAGTTCTTGTGAAGCTTGCGAAATGACTTCGAATATTTTATTATTTAAAGATTCTTTGTAGTTCATTTTGTTAGCCACGAATTCACGAATTTATTATCTAATAATGCGTTTGTGTTCTAAAGAAACAGAATTGAAATTGGCTAAAATTGCCAGTCTATTATTAGAAACTTTTAAGTAGTTTAAGCATTGTGAGTAATACTTTGGATGAAGATTTTCGCTTGATTTTATTTCTAAAATTATAGAATTAAACAAAACAAAATCGGCATAAAATTTATGGTTTAAAATGATGTTTTTATAATTTACAGAGTATTCCTTTTCTCTTTCATAAGGGATATTTAGATTTTTAAACTCATATTCTAATGCATCTTTATATACAATTTCTGAAAATCCACCTCCTAAATTGCTATGAACATCAAATAAAATTCCCATTATTTGATAGCTTTCTTCTTTGTATAGTATTTCTGCCATAGTTTTATGTTTTTTGCCACGAATTCACGAATTTTTATTTAAAAAAAATTGAAAAAATTCGTGAATTCGTGGCTACACTTTTTACTTTCTAATCACTTTTACCTGCGAGTCGCTCGTCAATTTTATAATTGTCGAGGGTTTACCACCTATTTTATCGCGATACAAATTTACAACATAGTCCACACCTTTTATAATTTCGGGACTAATATCCTTAAAAGCAATTGGAGTGTGCTGTCCTGAAATATTTGCTGAGGTTGAAACCAATGGTTTTTTCATTTTTTCCATTAATTTGAAACAAAAAGGCTCTTTAACGATTCTAATTCCTAAAGTTGCATCCGAAGCAATCAAATTGGCAGCTACATTTCGAGGTTTATCTAAGATTAAAGTGGTTGGCTTCTCGGATAAATCGATAATTTGCCAAGCCACTTCTGGAATATCTTTGAAAACATTGTACATCATTTTTTCGCCATTCATCAGGCAAATCATAGACTGGGTTTCGGCTCTTTGTTTGAGTTTGTAGATTTTGGCAACAGCTTCGGCATTTGTAGCGTCACAACCAATTCCCCACACGGTGTCCGTAGGATAAAGGATAATGCCGCCTTGTTGTATGATTTCGAAAGCGTTGTGAATTTCTTGGTTGAGATTTTCCATTTTTTCCATTTAGGAGATTATATTTGCAAAGAAACGAATTATAATTATGAAAATACTACACATTTCTGGAGCAAATGGTTGGGGAGGTAATGAGCAACAAATGATTTATATGATACCCGAATTGACCAAATTGGGTGTCGAAAATATAGTTTTCGGCATAAATAAATCATCACTTCATCTAGAATGTAAAGCTAAGGATATTAGTTTTGTTGAAGCAAAAGGAGGTAAGCTAAATAAGTTTGTGAATTATCGCTATTTGAAAGCTTTGGTTAAAGAAATTAAACCAGATATAATTCATCTTCACACGAGCGACTCTTTAACTGTATTTACAATTTCTGATTTGTTATTTAGTTTGAAAACTAAAGCTATTTTTTCTAAAAAAGGTATGGGATCTAGTGGTAGTTTTTTAAGTAAATTAAAATATAATTATTCTGGTGTGAATTCTATTTTTTGCGTTTCAAGAAATGTTGAGAGGGATTTTTCGGGGGTGCTTTATAAAAAAAACAAGTTTAAAACGACTGTTATTCATGATTGTGTTTCTTTGGATATTCTAAATTCAAAACATGAAATCAATTTAAGAGATAAATTTTCAGTTAACAAGGATTATTTTATAATTGCAAATATTGCCAACCATACCAGAGCTAAAGATTTAGATACATTCATTAACGTTGTAGATTATCTAGTAAACAAGTTAGGTAGAAAAGAGGTTGTTTTTTTTCAAATAGGAGAATTTTCAAAACTAACCCCCAATTTATTAGAGATTGTAAAAGAAAAGAAGTTGGAGGGTTTTATTATTTTTACGGATAAGATTGTAAACGCTTTTAGTTTAAATCCTCAATTTGATTTGTTCTTAATGACTTCTCAAAGGGAGGGTGGACCTACTTCAGTTCTTGAGGCTATGTTAATTGGTGTGCCAATTGTTTCTACAAATGTTGGTGTTGTCCCAGATGTGATAGAGGATGGTATTAATGGCTTCATTTCCCCAATAAAGGACTATGAGAATTTAGCAAAAAAAATTGACTTGTTATTGACGGATAAAAATCTTCATAAAAAATTTATTTCACAAAGTAAATCAAAAATTGAAAAAGAATTTATTGTTTCTAAAATAGCAATTCAAACACTAACGGACTACAAAAGAATACTAAACTTATAAATATTGATTAATTCCTTTTTCGATAAAAGTAAGTTTCTTTTCAGTAGTAAGCCTCTCGATTTCGTTATTGATTTCAATATGACTTTTAGATTGCTCTTTGTGATAGATATGATAAGCAATTCCAGCAAATTTTAATCTTTTACCTTTGATTCCAATATTGTGCAAACGTTGAATCATTTCAGAATCATCGATGCCCCAGCCTACTAAACTCTCATTAAAACCATTTATTTTGATAAAATCTTCTTTCCAAAAAGACATGTTGCAACCTCGTAGTTTTTTCGAACGTTGGCTAACACTTTTTGCAAATTGCATCAAAAAAGGAATGCGTATCGTTCGCCCTCTTTTTTTTATTCCTTTTGAAAAAAAGTTGAAACTTAATATCTTATTGGAAAATAATTTCGATAAAAGTTTCTCTTGTATATTCACACGAGAACCAAATAAATAATGTCCTTTTTCGGCAAAAGTGAGATGGTCTTCAATAAAAGAATTATTCATAATGATGTCACCATCAATTTCGATGATATAATTATATTTTGAAGCAGCAATAGCCTTGTTCATAATTTTTGGCTTTCTGTTTTTCTTATCTTCATGCCAAATATGAATTAGTGGAATTGGGAATTTTTTTTGAAAACCTTCAATTAAATTTTTGGTATCTTCTCTTGAACCATCGTCAGCAATAATCACTTCGTTAGGCAAAACGGTTTGTTTTAGAACACTTTGTAATAATAGTTCCAATGCTTCAGGCCAATTATAAGTAGGGGTGACAAGCGAACAAGTAGGCAGAACTCTCATAACTATTCAATTTTTCTATATAACATCCAAAGTTGTAAATAGCGTTTAAACACAGAAAATGAGTGTATATAGGCAAGTATAAATCCTTCTTTTCCATCCAAAACTCCCAGTCTAAAAAGATATTGCCATAAAAAACGGTATAAAGGACGAAACAGTAAATGGTAAAAGGTAGGTTTTAATTTTTTACTGTATAAATTCTGAGCTTGTAATTTACTGTACAAATTTAGTTTGTTGTTGTAATTATCAAAATCTTTATAGCTATAATGATTTACTTTATTTTGAAGCAAACCAATTTTACCATTGGCTTTAACAGATTCGTGAACTAAATTTCCATTATATTCGCAGAAATTTTTATTAAAAACCCGTATTGCTTTATCATTTTTCCATCCTCCAAAACGGATGTGTTTTTCCATAAAAAAGAAGTTTCTTTTTACTAAAAAAGCCACATTATCTGTTTTGTTGGATACAATTTTTTTAATTTCAGATTCTAGAGCTGGTGTTGGGATTTCATCCAAATCAAAAAAAACAATCCAATCATTTTTAGCTTGACTGATAGCGTAGTTTCGTTGGTCAGAAAAATCAGTAAATTCTCTTTCAATAACTTTAACTCCCATTTCTAAAGCTATTGCTACCGTTTTATCGGTGCTTTTGGAGTCAATAAAAATAATTTCATCAGCAAAAGATAAACTTTTAACATATCTTTTTACGTTGATTTCTTCGTTAAAAGTAATGGCTAAGGCGGTTATTTTTGGGGATATGTTATTTTTGGACATGTAAATTGATGAAATATGAGGCAAATATAATATTTTTACACGATACTATTTTCAAATTTTATCTTGTGTCGAAATTACCTATCCTAATGTACCATAATATTGCTCCTAACGCTGATTCAAGTTTGGGATTAACCTTGTCGGCATATAAATTTGAAGAGCAACTTTGCTATTTAGGGAAGCACAATTTTACAACTTGTTTTCTATCTGAATTAGACTCTAAAAAAAAAAAATCTAGTAAATCAGTCGTTTTAACTTTTGATGATGTGACCGAAAATCAATTGTTATACGCCTTGCCCTTATTGAAAAAATATAATATCAAAGCTACTTTTTTTATTCCTTTTTCATTTATTGGACAAACTGATTCTTGGAATTTAGGTTCTGAAAAAATTATGACCGTAGAACAATTAAAATCTTTAGATTCAGATTGTATTGAATTAGGTCATCATTCCTATTTTCATAGAAAGTACAGTACATTGTCAATTGAAGAAATTCAGGAAGATTTTGATAAAAGTTTTGAATTTATTGCCAAAAACGATTTGAAAGTCTTTTCAGCAGTTGCTTACCCTTATGGGAACTATCCAAAAAAAGGAAACCGGAAAATAGATTTTTTCCAGCTTTTGGAGAGAAATAATATTAAAATGGCTTTTAGAATTGGCAATAGGGTAAATCATTTTCCTTTCAAGAATAAGTTTGAAATTCAACGGATTGATATCAAAGGCGAAGACAGTCTTCTGGTTTTTAAATGGAAACTGCGATTAGGAAAATTACGCTTTTTTTGATTTTATTTAATATTTTTTTCAATCAAGATCATTTTTGCATATCTAGAAAATACGCCATAGGCATTAATACTGGCTAAAGCCAATCCTGGAACACCATCTAAAAAGCCTCTTTTTAAAATATACGACGAAAAAAACCGGTAAACTGGTTTAAAAAACAAATGCAAGATGGTTACTTTTTTTCCTTTTTGAATTGATGTTTTAGCTTGAAACCAAGCATAGGAATCTTTTTTTTGAATTAAATGAAAAAGCCCTTTGTAGGTATAATGAATCATGAAGTTTTTTAAGGTTCCAACGCTTCCTTCTATCTGTAGTTTTTCGTGAACATCACCAGAAAATTTCACATTATTATTTTTTACTAATCGAAGTACTTTATCTATTTTGTGATATAAAAATCGATTCATGTAAAAGTGTGGAAAACTTAGTTTATAGCCCGCATGTTTTCCTGTTTTTATTTCTGATAAAATTTCAATTTTTAGTTTTTGAGAAACCCGCTCGTCGGCATCAATAAATAGAATCCAATCGCCTTTTGCATAGCTAATTGTGTAATTTTTTTGAGCTGAAAAATTATCGAATTTTCGATCCAAGACCTTACAACCAAGTGCCAAAGCTTTTTCCTTTGTACCATCGGTGCTGTAGGAGTCAATAACAATAATTTCGTCAGCAAAACGAATTGATTTAATGGCGTCTTCTATATAATCAATTTCGTTGTACGTAGGAATTATAACGGATAGTTGAGCCATTGAATTTCATTTAAAGAAAGCAAATCTAACAAAAAATAAATATCTTTGCCGCATGATGCAAAAGAATATTTCAGTTGTAATTAGCACTTATAATTCTCCAGAATGGCTTAAAAAAGTAATTTGGGGTTATAATACGCAAACCTACCGTAATTTTGAAATGGTTATTGCCGATGATGGTTCTCGTCAAGCCACTTTCTACTTGATTGAAGAAATGAAAAAGGAAGTGTTTTTTCCGATTATTCATATCTGGCATGAAGATAATGGTTTTCAAAAATCTCAAATATTGAACAAAGCCATTTTAGAGTGCACAACAGAGTATATTTTAATGTCTGACGGCGATTGTATTCCTCGTCCAGATTTTATCGAACAACACATCAAATTCCGAGAGGAAGGGTATTTTTTATCAGGGGGATATCATAAATTACCCTTATTATTATCTAAAAACATAACAAAAGAAGATATTTACTCAGGGAAATGTTTTGAGTTGAAATGGCTAAAATCTCATGGTATGAAAGTTTCTTTCAAAAACAGTAAAGTATATTCAAAGGGATTGTTAAGTGGGTTTTTGAATTTTCTTACACCTACGACACCAAGTTGGAATGGACATAATGCTTCGGGTTGGAAAGATGATATTTTAGCCATAAATGGTTTTGATGAAAGAATGCAATATGGAGGGCAGGATAGAGAATTAGGTGAGCGATTAGTGAATTTTGGCATAAACCCCAAACAAATCAGATACAGTACCGTCTGTCTTCATTTGGATCATCCGCGTGGTTATGCGACTCCAGAATCTATCAAAAAAAATAAAAATATCCGCAAAGAGACTAGAGTAGAGCAGAAAAAATGGACTGATTTTGGGATTTTCAAAAAAGTGTGAAACACTGTACAATCAATTCAATAATCAAAGATTGTTATTTAAGAAGATTTCTAATTGCGGTAAAATTAATTCAGGGGTAAGTTGTTTGTATAATTCATCTGGGTTTTTCTCTATTTTTTTGCGTTCTTCAAAGGTAAAACTCTCAAATAAATTTGGTTTCATTTCTAAAAGATGTACAGAATGATGTACAATTCCATCTTCAAAACTAGCCCAATGATCTTTATTAACATAAGGTGAAAAAATGGTAAAAGTAGGTTTGTTTAATGCTTTTGCAATATGAACTGTACCGCCCTCATTCGAAACTAAAAGTGTAGATTGATTCATAAGTTTGATAAAATCACGAATACTTGGGGCATAAATATCCAATATGATGTTGGATTTGTTTTTACACAGCTCATAAATTTTTTGAGCTTCCTCCTTTTGACTTGGTGCAAAGTTGAAAAGTAGGTAGGCATCATAGTTTGAAGCAATATAATCGACTATTTCAGCGACATAAGTATAAGGCATTGATTTTTGTGGTGTACTACCCAATACACCAAGAACAATGATTTTTTTATTGGCATATTTTCCTAACCAATCTTCTTTTTTTTCTTCTTCGGATAAGAATATTTTAGGCAAATAATCAATAGGTTCAAAATTTCCTGCCTGACTCAACAAATGAATTCGGTCTTCAATAGCCTTACCGCAAATTTTCGTTTTTTCTTTAGAAATGGTTACTGGATGAGTGTAATAACCCCAATTACCAAATCTTTTTCGGCTTTTATGACCTATGGTTTGCAGGGCTCCAGAAAATTTACAAATTAATCGGCTTTGTGTTTTAGAATAGGGATCAAAAATAATATCGTATTTTTCTTTTCTTATTTGACGAATGACCTTAACTAAAACTGATAGTTTCTTGAGTTCTTTATCATTAATAGCAATGATTTTATCGATATTGGGATTATTGATAATTACACCATGAGTAAAATCATAAGCCAGAAAATGAATTTCACTTTCTGGAAACTTTGCTTTATAATTGTTCGCAATTACAGAACTAATAAGTACATCGCCTATACGTTTATTTTGTATGATTAAAATTTTCATTCGGATATTACTATTTTTTTAAAGAATAAAATTTGATTTTTTTTGGGTATTAAAAGGTTAATCACATTTCAGACTAAAAGTATTTCTTGTTGCAAAGTACTATTTTTTATACTTTTAAACCAAAAAAGTATTCAACACTGTGAAGATTATCCTCAATTCTATTTATAAAAAGCAAGAGAAAGCTATTCTTCAACTAGTTAACCACTTTTTTGACGAAGGAAACCTTATTGTTCAAGGTTCCAGAAATACAATTAAATCCAATTTTATTGGAGAAGAAACCGTAAATATTAAGTTTTTTAAAAAGCCGGGGCTTTTTAAATCAATAATATATTCTTTTTTTAGAAATTCAAAAGCCAAACGTTCTTTTGACTATGCGAATTATTTAATTAATCACAATATTCAGACTCCTTTACCAATAGCTTATGTTGAAGAAAGAAATAGTCTAGGTTTACTAGGGGATAGTTTTTATATCTGTAAACAAATAGACTATGATTTCACTATTCGGGAGCTTATACACAATCCTTTATTTCCAGAAAGAAATACCATTTTAGAACAATTTACCGAATTCACCTTTAAAATGCATGAAGCCAAAGTCAATTTTCTAGATCATTCACCCGGAAATACTTTAATTTTAAAAAGAGAAAATGGCAATTATGATTTTTTCTTGATAGACTTAAACCGAATGAAATTTGAAGATTTAACGCTAGAAATGCGGTTGGATAATTTTAAAAAAATGTGGCTTTCTAAACAAATGGTCAAAGTTGTGGCTAGAAAATATGCCCAATTATGTGGTCAAAACGAAGAGCAGTTACATCAATTATTACTCAAAAAAACTAAAGATTTTAAACGTAAAATCACCCAAAAAAAATATTGGAAAAGGAAACTAAAATTGATGTAATAAAAAATCCCAAATTTCAATCGTTACTACAATTGGAATTTGGAATTTAAATATTGGATTTTTAGAATTTAAACCGCTACATCATATTCTCTCAAAGCGTCATTCAAAGAGGTTTTCAAATCAGTCGAGGGTTTGCGAGTACCAATAATCAAAGCACAAGGCACCTGAAAATCACCAGCAGCAAAGGTTTTAGTATAACTTCCTGGAATCACAACCGAACGAGCAGGAACATAACCTTTTCTTTCAATGGGGGTTTCTCCAGTAACATCAATAATTTTGGTAGAAGCAGTCAAACATACATTTGCTCCAAGTACAGCTTCTTTGCCTACGTGAACTCCTTCAACAATAATACAACGTGAACCTATAAAGGCTCCGTCTTCAATAATTACGGGTGCCGCCTGTAATGGTTCTAGCACACCGCCAATGCCCACACCTCCAGAAAGATGTACATTTTTGCCAACTTGAGCGCAGCTTCCCACAGTAGCCCATGTGTCAACCATAGTGCCTTCGTCAACATAAGCACCAATGTTTACGTAGCTTGGCATCATAATAACACCACTAGAAATATAGGCACCATAACGAGCAGAGGCTCCTGGAACAACACGAACTCCTTTTTCGGCATAATCTCTTTTTAATAACATTTTGTCATGGTATTCAAAAATGCCAGCTTCAACGGTTTCCATTTTTTGAATAGGAAAGTATAATACCACAGCTTTTTTAACCCATTCGTTTACTTGCCAAGAATCACCTTTTGGTTCGGCAACACGCAGTTTACCTGAATCTAATAATTCAATTACGGCTCTAATAGCGTCTGTTGCTTTTTTTTCTTGTAACAAAGCTCTGTTTTCCCAAGCTTGTTCTATAATCGGTTGTAATTCGTTCATTTTAATAAAATTTTTGAGCAAAGATAGGATTTTTAAACAAAAGCAAAAAGCCTAATTGAACTGAAAATGTTTTATATTTGTATATCAAATTTTATAATTATGGAAACCCTTATAATAGAATTTCAGCCCAACATCAAAGCCAAAATTTTGGAATTATTGAGTTCGTTCTCTTCGGATGAATTGAAAATAGTTCAGGAAGACTCTAGTTTTGACGAAAATAAGAGAAAATTGCATGTTGCTTATGCTAAATTGAAAAGCGGCACTGCAAAATTTTATACTTTAGAAGAGGTAGATACAATACTCGAAGAAACAATTTCTAGGTATGAGAATTAAGTTTCAAGAAGAATTTTTGTTTGAACTAAATGATCAGGTTCGCTATATTTCAAAAGATAAGCCAATTGCAGCGAGAAAGTTTAAAGTTGATTTATTGAAAAACATCAAGAAAGATTTAACAAAACCTTTTCATTTTAAAACATCAAGATATATCGAAAATGAAAATATAAGAGATTATGTTTTTAAAGGATATGTAGTTGTTTACGAGATTGATATTGAGAATGAGATAATTTCTGTCTTTGGTTTCATAAAACACAAAGACTCCTTATAAATGCCAAGAATCCTCTCCATAGATTACGGACAAAAACGCACCGGAATTGCCGTTACGGATGAACTGCAAATTATTGCTTCGGGTTTGACAACCATTCCATCTGCTACAGCAATTGCTTTTTTAAAAGACTATTTTTCTAAAGAAAAAGTTGAGGCGGTACTTATTGGCGAACCCAAACAAATGAACGGAGAACCATCCGAAAGTGCTTCGATTATCAAAGGATTTGTAACCCATTTTACCAATCATTTTCCAGATATGAAAGTCATTCGTGTGGATGAACGATTTACTTCAAAAATGGCATTCCAAACCATGATTGATAGTGGATTAAGCAAAAAGCAACGCCAAAACATAGCGCTAATTGACGAAATATCAGCAACCATCATGCTTCAAGATTATTTGACCCGAAAAATGATTTAATCATTCTTGATATTTTCAATTCCATTATTTTACTT
>JANMZS010000170.1:0-12252 GCA_031383535.1 Flavobacterium sp. | reverse complement strand
CTCGAATCATTTCTTTTCGACGCCCTTTCATACCACCTGTTTCCATAATAAGGGTATTTTGTAATTGAAATTTTTGAACTTCAATTAAATCCAATAAGGCATAAGCGACTCCAATTAAAATCACATTTTGGCCCAAATTGTCCAATCGAATTAGCTTTTCTATAAGATCTTGGTGATTGTGTAGGTAAAAACCACTTTCTGAGTTATTGCTTTTTTTGATGAGGTCATCTACCATGTAGATTAAAGATGAGCCTTCGCGTTCTAAATAGGAGGGAAGCAAAGCCAATATCACATAATCTTCGATATTACCATAAAATTGAGAGAACCCTTTTTGATAACTTTCTTCGTATAAGGAAACATCAGTAACAAAATGTTGGCTGCTCGTTATTCCTGTGGTGCCACTGCTGGTAAAGATAGTTTGAATAATTCCCGAAGCATCAGGATTATTTGTAACAACTTTGAGGCTTTTAAAAAACTGAATGGGTAAAAACGGAATTTGAGCTATTGATTTTACTTTTGTACTATCTGTTTTCAAAAAATTACAAAATTCTCGGTATACTAAGTTGTTTTCATACTGAAATCGAAATACTTTCAAGGCTATTTTCTCAAATTGCTTTTGGCTAGATATTGAAAATATGTCAATGGGAGACTCCAATTTTTTTATGTAAAGGTAATTAAGAAATGTAGATGTGTTGATTAAAAAAAGAATTGAAATTAAAGCTAAATTTAATCTAATTCATATTCTAAACGAACCGTTATTCTAGCCGTTTTATTTTTACTGATAATATCATTAATACCACCATAACTATCATCTGCAGTTGAACCTTGCCCTGTAATTTGAAAAACCCCCATGCTAGCGGTTTTTAATTTCCCAATATCACCATCTGCGGTATTGACAATTTTATTAGCACGTTCACTAGCGTCTTTTGTGGCTTTTTCGATTAAACTTTGTTTTAAACTAGGTAAATCTGAATACGTATATTGCATCGAATTTGAAGTAAGTTCAATGCCTGAATTAATTAATTCCGATGTTTTGCTCGAAACCAATTCTATACGTTTCATTAATTCTGGATTTTTCTTTGCAACAAATGTTATTGTCTGAATAGCTTCATATCCATCAAAAATTTGCTCATATTTTTTATCATACTGATTTTCAGAATTTTCGATGGTTATTTGTCTGAATTTCTTTTGGAAATTTACAGCTCCAAAGCTAAATTCAGATGGTTTAAATCCTTTTTTGATAAAAAAGTCGGAAACCGTCTTTTGATCTAAAATAATCTTATTATAGGCTTCTTTAATGTCATTACTATTTACTGTGAAGCTTCCAGACCATAAAATTTCGTCTGAAACAAAATCTTTTGCACCCAATCCAATTACTGATATGGAATCTAAATTTTTGTTTCTATTTTGAAAAGAACGCCCTAATATCCATGCCGTAATTAGTATAGTAACTCCTATTATAATTGACGATTTAATTTTGTCTTCCATGTTCTTATAATTTGTTTTAAGTAAATTTAGTTTATTTTCTTTTCTTCGCAAAAAACCGCTTCATCAATTCCGAAGCCTCATTTGCTAAAACCCCTCGAACAACAGTGGTTTTTGGGTGCAATTGCGTTCCCATTTTTTCGAAACCACGATGTTCGTCGTAGGCTCCAAAAACAATTTTAGAAATTTGGCTCCAATACAAAGCCCCAGCACACATCTGGCATGGTTCAAGTGTGACATACATCGTACAACCTGTTAGATATTTTCCACCCAAAAAATTAGCCGCCGCAGTTATGGATTGCATTTCGGCGTGGGCTGTAACATCATAGAGTAGTTCGGTGAGATTATGGCTTCGGGCAATGACTTTGTTATCAATAACAATAACAGCACCAACGGGAATTTCATCTTTTTCAAAAGCCATTTCTGCCTCTTGCAAGGCTTTTTTCATAAAATATTCGTCGGTAAATATGTTTTCCATTAAGCAAAAATAGGAATTCAATTTGGAGATTTTGAATGTTTTTTATTTCCATCCTATAATCTCTAAAATTATACCTTAAAAGATATAATTTTATTGTTTTATTAAATTTTATGTTATAAAGGGTATAAAAAATTAATATTTTTAAAAAATATACCATATTAGGTATTAAATATCAAAAAAACAGTATATTTGTACTTTTAAAGGTATAAAAATGAAAGAAAATCTAAATGCAATAAGTTTGCATGTTAAAAACAAACGCAAACAAAACAAACTCACACAACCCGAATTAGCATTAAAAGCTGGCGTGGGTTTGCGCTTTGTTAGAGATTTAGAACAAGGTAAAAACACCCTGCGAATGGATAAAGTGAATGATGTGCTAAGGCTATTTGGAGAAACATTAGGTGTTGTTGAAATGGACAGAGAAAAATTGCTATAATAACATAAATAAAATTGAAATAGTTAAAGCATGAACAGAAGTGGAAATGTATATCTAAAAAACCAATTTTGTGGTAAAGTTAATGAAACAGACGAAGGATATTCGTTTAGTTATGATTTGCAATACCTGAAAAGTGACGATGCACAAGCGGTTAGTTGTACACTGCCATTAACAGAAAAGCAATATTACAGTAAAACACTATTCGCTTTTTTTGACGGATTAATCCCAGAGGGTTGGCTACTTGATATCGCCGAAAAAAATTGGAAAATAAACTATAAAGACAGAATGGGTTTACTCTTGAGCTGTTGCAAAGATTGTATTGGAGCAGTAAGTGTTGAAATGAGTCATGAAAAATTATAAAAAAAAATATTTAGAAAATAACAACCCGATGATGGTGCAAGAAAAAAGCACTCACTACGGAAAAAAATGCTTGTATTGTTACGAACCTCTTCAAGAGAGCGCAACAGATTTTCATGAAGCATGCAACAAACGTTTTTTTGGACAATTAAAAACACCCCAATTAGCTTATAATTTAGAAGATTTGCAAAGCCTAGCCACTCAAATCATCCAAAGTCAAATGGCAGTTACTGGAGTTCAAGCTAAGGTTTCGTTGAGTTTATACAGAAAAGCCGAAAAGAATTTAACTAAAAAACTCACGATTGTTGGTTTGTATGGTGATTATATCTTAAAACCACCATCAGAACACTATGCACAATTGCCCGAGTTGGAAAGTGCCACGATGCACATGGCAGCTGTTTGCGGATTGAACGTAGTGCCTCATAGTTTGGTGAAATTGCAAGATGAAACCTTGTGCTACATCACAAAACGAGTAGATAGAACCCGAAAAGGGAAACTGCTCATGGAAGATATGTGTCAATTGAGCGAACGACTTACCGAAGATAAATACAAAGGCAGCCACGAGCAAGTTGCCAAAGTAATCTTAAAATATTCTAGTTCGCCATTGCTAGATGTGAGTAATTTTTATGAGCAGGTATTGTTTAGTTTTTTTACTGGAAATGCCGATATGCACTTAAAAAACTTTTCATTATTAGAAAGAGAAGGTACTGGCATGTCTTTGTCTCCAGCCTATGATTTGGTGCCAACTGCACTAGTAAATCCTGCTGATAAAGAGGAATTAGCCTTGACCTTAAACGCTAAAAAAAGAAAATTAAATTACACTGATTTTCTTGTGGGTTATGAAAGTTGCGGCTTAAGCAAAAAAGTGTTAGATAATACTTTAGAACTTTTTTACTACTGCAAACCCGAAATGGAAAAAGTCTTGGAAAAAAGTTTTGTAAGTGAGGAGTATAAGGTTGCTTATTTGCAACTATTGAATAGTCGATATAAGCAGTTGGAATTGGTTTAAATGAAAATCCCGAGTTTTGGACTACCCCCAAAAAGCTAGAACTTATTTGGGGGTATTTTTATTCCTAATTGCGATTATTGATAAAAATTAATTCTCACTATTTTATTCTATTTTTGTAAAATGAAAAGCAACTTACTTCAACACATCAATAAACCAACCGATTTGCGCCAACTCGACGAAGCTCAATTGCCTCAAGTGGCCCAAGAATTGCGCGATTTTATTATTGGTATTGTTGCTGCAAAAGAAGGACATTTGGGCGCAAGTTTAGGAGTGGTTGAATTAACAATCGCTTTGCATTATGTATTTGATACTCCAAATGATTTATTGGTTTGGGATGTAGGACATCAAGCCTATGGTCATAAAATACTAACCGGAAGAAGAGAAAATTTCCACACCAATCGCCAACTTAACGGAATTTCTGGATTTCCAAAACGTAGCGAAAGTATTTATGATGCTTTTGGCGTTGGGCATTCATCGACTTCAATTTCTGCCACTTTAGGAATGGCGATTGCTTCTAATTTGAAAGGCGATTTCGAAAAACAGCATATTGCAGTTATTGGTGATGCTTCGATTGCATCAGGAATGGCGTTTGAAGGATTGAATCATGCGGGTGTTACCGATGCTAATTTATTGGTAATCCTCAATGATAACGCTATTGGTATCGACCCAAGTGTTGGAGCCTTGAAAAAGTATCTTACTGCCGTGAAAGAGGGTAAAAACCCGAAGCAGAACAATATGATAAAATCCTTGAATTTTGATTATTCAGGACCTATAGACGGCAATGATATTGTTGCAGTTCTACAAGAATTGAAACGCTTAAAAAATATAAAAGGGCCTAAATTTCTTCATATTATTACCACAAAAGGAAAAGGCTTACAACAAGCCGAAGAAAATCAGGTACAATATCATGCACCAGGAAAATTTGATGCTCATACTGGAGAAATTTTTTTGAAATCGGAAGAGAATTTACCCCCAAAATATCAAGATGTTTTTGGATTAACGATTTTAGATTTGGCGAGAGCCAATGAAAAAATTATTGGAATTACACCTGCTATGCTATCAGGAAGTTCGTTGAAATTTATGATGGACGCTTTCCCAAAACGCGCTTTTGATGTCGGAATTGCAGAACAACATGCTGTGACTTTTGCAGCCGGAATGGCTACGCAAGGCATGGTGGTTTTCTGTAATATCTATTCTACTTTTCTACAAAGGGCTTATGATCAAGTCATTCATGATGTGGCTTTACAGAATTTACCTGTTATTTTTTGTCTGGACAGAGCGGGATTGGTTGGCGAAGACGGCGCAACCCATCACGGTGTTTTCGATTTGGCTTATTTACGTTGCATTCCAAATATGATTGTATATTCACCTTTGAATGAAATAGCGCTTAGAAATATTCTTTATACTGCTCAATTGGGTTTGAATCATCCTATCGCTATTCGCTATCCTCGTGGTCGTGGGCAAATTGTAGATTGGCAATCCCGAGGGTTCGGGACATATAAAAAAATTGAAATTGGTGAAGCGAATTGCCTTAAAAAAGGGACGAAAGTTGCCGTTTTATCCAATGGAACCATCGGAAATAATGTTTCTTTGGCTATTGCCAAAGTGCAACATCCTGATACCATTGCTCATTATGATTTTGCTTTTGTAAAACCTTTGGACGAAAAACTATTGCATGCTATTTTTAATTCATTTGAAAACATAATTACAATCGAAGATGGTGCCATCAAAGGCGGTTTTGGAACTGCCATTCTTGAGTTTTCAGCACAAAATAATTATACTTCAATAGCAAAAAATCTCGGAATTCCTGATCAATTTATAGAACAAGGCACTGTGGAAGAATTACAACTATATTGTAAAATAGATGTCGAAAGTTTAGCAACTCTTTTTTCTTCTTACTGATACCTAATTTGTTTTTTTACCATTGATAGTATCAAATAATTCTAAGGCATTTCCATCGGTTAAAAGAGAAACAAAATGACAAATATGCAATAGCCTTTGGTACAAATCCTCTTTTTCTTCTAAGAATTTTTCAGGAAGCATTTTTAGTATTAGTTTGTCATAATTAGAAGAATTACCTTCATATTTATTATTGAGAGCAGTAATGAATTTATCCAACAAAGTTTGAATAATTTGGTAACCCACAATCTCTTTTTCAACCACTTCGCGACTTTGATAAATGTTTTTCACGCTCAACTTGATGATGTCGTCCATCTGAACTTTGTACTTGCTTTTATCTGTCAACGCATAAGGATATTGGCCTTCTAAAATTGCCTCTTCGTTTTCTATAAACACTTTTACAGCATCATTGATTAAACTGCCAATAGCTAAGGCTCTTAAATAACTAATTCGGTCTTCTTTGGTAGTTAAGGAATTATATTTGGATGAATCTATACTGTCTTTGACCAATTTAATTAAATATTCCAAGGCAAAATCTTCGGAAACTAAGCCTAAATTGATGCCATCTTCAAAGTCGATAATGGTATAACAAATATCGTCGGCAGCTTCGACTAAATAAGCCAAAGGATGTCTTTCGAAACCAATATCTTTTCCAGATTTATTTGAAATCAAGCCTAACTCTAACGCCACTTCTTCAAAGAATGCACCGTCTGATTGAAAGAAACCGTATTTTTTGTCGGCGATATTTTGGGTTGGTTTTTTGGGCAAACTTTCTTTTGGGTATTTCATATAAGCACCAAGCGTGGCATAGGAAATTCGTAAACCGCCCTCTATTCCGGGACGACTGGCAGTAAGCACTGAAAAACCATTTGCATTCCCTTCAAAATCGACTAAATCTTGCCATTCTTTGGGTGTTAATTTATCTTTGTATTGTTGCCCTTTTCCTATTGAAAAATATTCACCAATAGCCTTTTCGCCTGAATGTCCAAATGGTGGATTTCCTATGTCGTGTGCCAAAGAAGCCGCAGCAACGATAGCTCCGAAATCATTCGCCTGAAATCCATGAACCTCTTTCAGATGAGGATATTTTTCTATGATTTTTTTTCCAACCAATCTGCCTATGGAACGTCCTACAACCGATACTTCCAAACTATGTGTTAATCGAGTATGTACAAAATCAGTTTTAGAAAGTGGAATAACCTGAGTTTTGTCCTGTAAACTTCTAAATGCTGAAGAGAATATGATTCGGTCATAATCAACCTCAAAACCCAAACGGGTATCGTCTTGTTCTATTCGTAATCGTTTGCTAGTGTCACCTTGACGGCGAAGTGATAATAGTTGTTCCCAATTCATTTTTAGACGGTAGATTTTAGATTTTAGATTTCAGAATTTCTGAAAATCAAAAATACATTTTATTTTAGGATTTTCTTCATGCAAATACTAGTTTCAACACCCGCATATTGACCGTAATTTGGAATAATTTCATAACCTGATTTTTTATATAACGCTATAGCTTCGGGTTGGTTAATTCCTGTTTCTAAAATGGTTTGAGTATATTTTAGTTCACTCGCCCATAGTTCAAGTTCTGTTAATACAGCTGATGCTATTCCTTTGCCACGAGAGTCTGGGTTTACAAACATTCTTTTTATTTCGACAGTTTCTGTATCATTTGCTCTAAAAGCACCACAACCAACAGGCACATCATATAGATAACAAACCAGGGCACAATTTAAAATAGCTGTTTTATTAATATGTGCATAAAAGGCATGATCCTCTCCATCACGAATTTTTAAATCAGCATCTAATAATTTTACAAGGTTTATGAAATCTGGGTTTTCGGAAGTTGTTCTAATTATTGTTAACATAAGTTTGTATTACAATTCAAATCTTCTTGGATTATACTCATATTCTGAACATTCCCAAATCCATTGTACACATTGTCTGTTTAATATTAGATTATTGATTGGGTCGGAAATCATAGCTATTTCAAAAAAAGTATCGGTCTGACGGACAATGGCAACATAAAACTTTTTTTGTTTTTCTTGTGCAACTCCTATTTCATTATTGGTTAGTTTGAATTTTTGACCTGGAAGTGTTATTGATTTTACTTCAATATGAATCTCTTGTCCATTCGGGTCAAATCCATCCAAATCATAACCAATATTTTGTTTACTAACATCTTGCAAGTTAAACCCATTTAAGTTTAATATTTCCAAAGTTATTTCTTCGGCAGTTCTCCAACGTTTTATGCCATATTTAATTTTATCAACAGGAACTTCTTTAGCGTTATTAAACCAAATATCTGTTGGAATATTTGCATTTTGAGAAAGACCATCAAGTTTAGCATCGCTATCCTTTTTGTTAACTATTAAATTTCCGCTGTAATTCGGGAGAAGTTTTTTAAACGTTTGTTTTATATCAAATTCTGTCAATCCGTTTTCAATCAACGAAGAAATGTAAGAATCATCAATTAGTAAGTTTTCAGAAAGTATTTCCTTAAAAGAAAACCTCTTATTATCGTGAATCACTATTTTTAAATCACTTACTGAAAGAATAAAGTTGTTATTGTATATAGACAAGATAGAAGTAAATATATATTTGGAAATCTGAACACAACCTAAAATTGAGATTTCAGAATCATTTATTTTAGGCTTTAAAGTTTCAAAAGAATCTTCCTTTGCTCCAAGAAATTTTAAAAACGACACTAACCCGTCAATATTAAGAAAGCTTGAGTCAATTACTAAATTACCGTTAGATTTGGCAATAATATTATAATCCTTTGGATTTAGCCAATTCGGAGGCAACAATAGTTTTTCAAAGAAATCTGAATTTATATTTTTGACTTTTTCTAAGAGAAGTTTTTCAAAGGAAGTCTTTTTAAATCCAATCATTCTAGGGTCAGAGTAAGGAACTAACGCTTTAATTATACTGCTATTTTCCGCTTTATTACTGGATAAATTTGCCTCAATTAAGTTTATTATTTGAGTAGCAATGTTTTTTATTGTAGCATTTGTCTCATTGTCATAAATCAAATGTTTTCTTGACGGATCAGTACTGAAATCTCCATTTACTATTACTCCAAGTCCTGTAACATCTTCTGTTGGTAAAAATGAATAAACAAAAGCGTCTGCCTGATTAATTCTTGTTGGGAAATCTTCTTCTATTTGAAAAGCAATTGCCGTCTTTTTATAATTAGAAACTAACCATTCTGTTTGATTGCAGTTATTTTTGATTTTTAGTTTTGTTTCACTTTCTGAAATTATTGTTTTATCAATATGGGTTAAACTATTATTTGATATAGAAATTTCAGTAGTCACTACATTGTTCAGAAACAGCAATGATTTATAATCAAATGACTCATATTCAGACTCAATTTCTTTAGCGGTAACTCCAGTAAAAACGAAAACCGTTATAAATCCATCATTAATTAGTTTTTCAACATTAGCAGCAATTAATGATTTGTCTTTTTCAATTATTGAGTGTGGGATTCGTATTAATGGAACTCTAGTTGCGTTTGGTATCTCATTTTTGGTTCTTTCTTTAGAAAATGTAATTTCTAAATCTCCGCTAATAATATGGATTTCTTTGGCAAAACCTACAACTGATTTAAAACCAATTCCTCTATAACCAATATTTTCTCCTCTTGTTTTAGTTGAAGAGGCACTTCTGCAAAGACTTTCTACATCATTTGCATTGAAAGTTCTACCATTATTGGCAACATATAAATAATCGTTTTCTTTTATAATTTTGAATTTAGTAGCACTTGCATCATCAGCGTTTTGCAATAATTCTATAAAAGAGCGATTATTATAACTTTCAGCTATGTAGGTTTCTAAACCCGCTAAATCGGATAGTAAGTTGGGGGATGATTTCGCTTCTGCAAGAAGTTGATTCCTAATTTCATTAATAATCATAGAATTTTACAATTTAGGATATAATCTTAATTTATTAATTTTATCTGCAATCCCATCATCTTGAAAACTAAACTTAAAAACTTGAAAACCAAAAAAACTATTTTTATATGCTCCTCTACCTTCAACTTCTAATATTTGACCATCAATATCATATGCAACACATTCTATGTCAATGTCTATTTCTAAAGTAGTGCCATTATTGGTATGCAATTCAAAAAGCACAAACACCCAACCATTATTGTCTGTTTTTACTGAAATGTTTTCTAACCTAACATTAAGTCTTTCTTCAAAAGCTTCAAGTCTTTCAATTTTATTTAATAAAGATTTTGCGAGTAAAGCAGGATTTAATTTAATTGCTTTTTCTCTCTTTTTACTTTCTATCTGTTGCCAATAGTTTCCTGTTTTTAAAAAACTAATTTCAAGTTCTGCTCCTTCAAATGGAAATTCGATGATTATTTGAATTGTGTCAGCCTCTGAAATTTTTTTTAGTTTTGATTTATAAAATAATAACCCAGCCTTTTTGAATGAATTTGGTTTAATAGTATCCTCTTCAATAAGATATCCATTAAGCCAATTATCTTGTTCTAATTGTTCTTTCTTATTAGTAATGTAAATTGCTTTTGAAACATTTACTTTTCTGTTGATAGATGTTTTATTATCAATAATGAGATAAATTATAAAAGCATCATTACCATTTGTCAGTGATGTTTCCTCAAAACCATCAATTTTCAAGTCTAATCCAAAATTTTCATTAGTTTGATATTCCATTTGTTCAATTTATTAATTCGATTTTATAAAATTAGGTTTTTTTGAAAATGTTGCAAACAAAGATAGATGAACCAAGTTGTTTTAGAAATATTTTTTAAAGTAAATACTTAATATTTTTGCAAAAACCCATATTTTTAATACTTTTAGTATGTGTTCATTTTTTTAAACAAACTGACATCAACATCAATTTAAAACAAAAGCCATTGATTAGACTATCAACATTCGAAGATAATTCCTTTGAAACTATCAAAAACATTTCACAAGATAATTTTGATTGTTTAAAAAAAGATTGTGATGTATTAACTACCTCATATAAACAATTTGTAGTTTTTAAATATTTGCAATTAAATCTAAAGGATTATTCAACGTTTATCAAAAACTTTTCAGAAATTCCAATCATAGAGATAAATTATAATATTGTAACGGACACTAAAGCTGTTCTTCAAGCAAACAAATTAATATTAAATGTTTTAACTTCTTTCAAGTTTTTTTTAGACAATGCCGAAACCTTTTTTAAAAGAAAAAATGGAAAGGTTTCAACTATTACTAAAGATTTTATAAAACTTACACGTAACATTTATGACGTTTCATTTGCATATAGATTTCTCACGAAATTGAGAAATTATTCTATCCATCTTGGGTTTCCTTTAGAGTTTTTACATATTGAAACAGATTCAAGAGAAGCAGATCCGGAAAAATGGATATGTGAAATCAAACTTTTAGTATTCCTCAATTCATTAAAAGAGGAGAAAGATTTGTTCGGCGGCTCTGTATATAATGAATTAATGCAAAAAGAAGATGACATCGATTTATTACCTTTAATAAATGAATTATCACATCATATAATTGAAATTCAAAAATATATTTATCGAGTTCAAAAAAACGAAATTGATGAAGCAATTGAAAATATTGAATATTTTGTTGGCAACCATAAAACAGACACAAATCAAATTAAAGTGTTTTCAAACTATGAAAACATTGAAGGCAAAATAAGTTTTAGTGTTTATGAAATCCCATTTGACATAATTAAAGAATATAAAATGGCTTATGAAAACTGGTGTTAAAAAATTAAAAAACCGCCTCATTTTTTTGTGAGACGGTTTCAAAACTTTAAACTACTTTTTCTTGGCTATACTAACCGTAGTTCTAGGATGCTTAGCAGCGTAACTAGGCTTAACATATTGTCCGGTTACAGCGCTTCTATATCCCACGCTTGGTGTTTTCTTTGTACTCATTTTATTGAATTTAGAAAATTTAACAATAAAGAAGTCCTTTTTTTACCAAAATATTTTATATTTGAACTTTGTAAAAACAAATAAAAGTTGGCTATAGAATAGAACTTCAATTCTATTATCTATATTTAATTTACTAAAAGACTTCAACTCCAATTGAAGTCTTTTTTATTATACTAACTACCACACATCTCACAATCATCAGGTCCTGCGTTTTTTGCTAGTTCGATCATGGCTTTGTATTCTTCTAAAGACATTTCTGCGGGTTCGTCCAGAACTGCAATAGGTTGTAACGCTTGTTCAGTAGCTGGTTGTTCCGTAACTTCTAGTGGCTCTGCTTTTTTATCATTGTTCAAGGTAAACTTGATAGCATCAACTGCCGCTTTTGTTCTCAAATAATACATCCCAGTTTTCAATCCCGATTGCCAAGCGTAAAAGTGCATAGAAGTCAATTTTGAGTAATTGGCGTTTTGCATAAACAAGTTTAACGATTGAGATTGATCTACAAAATAACCACGATGACGTGACATATCGATAATATCTTTCATCGACATTTCCCAAACTGTTTTGTATAGTTCTTTTAAGTCTTGCGGAATGTTTAGGTCTTGAACCGAGCCATTATTACGCATTAATTCTTGTTTCAAGGTTTCGTTCCAAAGTCCGCGTTCTACCAA
>JANMZS010000144.1:0-17492 GCA_031383535.1 Flavobacterium sp. | reverse complement strand
GTTGTAACAGAAGCTAGCTTCACTAATGATTTAGGAGCTGACTCACTAGACACAGTAGAGCTTATTATGGAATTCGAAAAAGAATTTGATATTCAAATTCCAGACGATCAAGCAGAAAATATTGGTACTGTAGGTCAGGCTATTTCATATATTGAAGAAGCTAAGAAATAATATTAAACACCCATTTTCTTTTTGAAAATGGGTGTTATTATTTTTTAAACAAACATTACTGATTGAAATTCAATCAAAACGATATTAAAATATATACCCATAGCTCTTTTGTGATTGTTATTCAACAAGAAAGCATGGGTTTTATTTGTTAAAAACAAAAATACATCAAATTATGGTATTAAGGCGAGTTGTTGTTACAGGCTTAGGGGCACTTACTCCTATAGGAAACAATATACAAGAGTATTGGAATGGACTGGTAAATGGTGTTAGCGGAGCTGCTCCGATAACTTATTTTGACGCATCAAAATTCAAAACTCAGTTTGCTTGTGAATTAAAAAACTTTAATGTCGAAGATTTTATTGACAGAAAAGAAGCCCGAAAAATGGATCGTTATGCACAATATGCGATGGTTTCTTCTGAAGAAGCGATGAATGATGCTAATTTTGACTTAGACACAATAGATAAAGATCGCGCAGGTGTAATTTGGGGTTCAGGAATAGGTGGCTTGGAAACTTTTCAAATTGAAGTTTTAAATTTTGCTGCAGGGGATGGAACGCCGAAGTTCAATCCTTTTTTCATACCAAAAATGATTGGAGATATTGCCTGTGGTCATATTTCTATTAAATATGGATTTAGAGGGCCAAACTTTGGAACTGTTTCTGCTTGTGCTTCGTCTACAAACGCAATCATTGATGCGTTTAATTATATTCGATTAGGTCATGCCGATATTATGGTAACTGGTGGCTCAGAAGCAGCTGTAACCATTGCTGGTATGGGTGGATTTAATGCGATGCATGCGCTTTCGACACGAAATGACGACCCTAAAACAGCTTCAAGACCTATGGATAAAGACAGAGATGGATTTGTTTTAGGAGAAGGTGCTGGTGCTTTAATTCTTGAAGAATATGAACATGCCGTTGCTCGTGGAGCCAAAATTTACTGTGAAATTGGCGGTGGCGGTATGTCTGCCGATGCACATCATATTACAGCTCCTCATCCAGAGGGATTAGGCGCAAAAAATGTAATGCTTAACTGTTTGCGTGATGCAGGTTTGAAACCTACCGATGTTGATGGTGTGAATATGCACGGGACTTCAACACCTCTAGGTGATTTAGCGGAATCTAAAGCTATCGAACATGTATTCGGAGAGCATGCTTATACCATGAATTTAAATTCAACAAAATCGATGACTGGGCACTTGCTTGGAGCGGCTGGAGCGATTGAAACCATATCGGCAATTCTTTCTATGAAATATGGAATTGTTCCCCCTACCATAAATCATTTTACCGATGATGAAAATATTAACTCCAAATTGAACTTTACTTTTAATGTGGCTCAAAAAAGAGATGTTAAGGTATTGATGAGTAATACTTTTGGTTTCGGGGGTCATAATGCTTGTGTATTAGTAAAAAAGTTAGACTTCTAATTTTACTTGATGAATGTAATTAAAAAAATATTTTCAAAATCCCGTTCTCTCGAAGACGGGATTTTTTTTGATGCTATTCATAAAATAATTGGTTTTGCTCCTGTAAACCTTGAAAATTATAAAAAAGCATTTACACATCGTTCCTCTAACAAGCTTGACGGAATTGGAAATGCAATGAATTATGAGCGACTTGAGTTTCTTGGCGATGCTATGATAAGTGCCGTAATTGCAGCCCATTTATTTGACAAAGTCCCTGCTGGTGACGAAGGTTACCTCACTAAAATGCGATCAAAAATAGTTAGTCGTGAACATTTAAACGAATTGGGAAAAGACTTGAACCTTGTTCAATTTGTAGAAAGTAAAGTGCCACTACAACATTTTGGAGAGAATATCCACGGTAATATTTTTGAATCTTTAGTTGGGGCAATTTATATTGACAAAGGCTATCAATTTTGCGAAAAATTTATCCAAAAAAGAGTCATTATTCCTTTTGTGGATATTGCTCGGTTAGAAGGAAAAGTAATTAGTTATAAAAGCTTGCTTATAGAATGGTGTCAAAAAGAGAAAAAACATTTTCACTATGATATTTTTGAAGATAATGGAATTGATGGGCAAAAATATTTTGGCGTTAAATTAAGTATCGATGAAAAAATTATTGCTAAAGCAAGAGCTACATCAAAAAAGAAAGCAGAAGAAAAAGCGTCTCAGCGCGCCTATTTTGTTTTTCAGAATTTAATTGACACTAAGCTAAGTTGAAAATTAACTAAACTAAAACGTTATCGTTTATAAAATAAAGTAAACAACCATTTTATAAAGAGTAATGCTTTGCAAGAAATACTATATTTACAGCTTATTTTTTTTAGAATATGGCAATTCATAAATTAGATATTGATGATTTTGAAGAAATTGACTATACTCTAATTGCCATTCACACGTCATTAGAAGATTATAGACTAGCTTATTTTATTAATAAAAAGCTATTGATCAATTTAAGTAAAAGTAAAAATGAAATTCAAATTAATGTAAAAGAAGGGGAGACAAATTTTTCAAGGTTTCATTATGAAAATTTCGAAAAAGGAATCTCTTGGGATTTAATTCAAAATAAGAACGAGGTAATACAACAAAAAAAAGACAATAACCAAAATCTATTTTCGAATTTAACTTTAGAAGTTTTGACTAAAGTCTATCTTCTTCCAGAGTTTAAAAAAGTAGATTATTTTTTAAAAATAGAGAACATTCAAGAACACGATTACAACAAAGAAATCCAAACAGAATTAAAACAGATTGATTCAGTTTCAACTGTATATTCATTAGAAATAAATAAAATAAAATCAAAAAACAATTTAATTTTTTAATAAAATGCTTACAAACAAAAAAACCAAAATTGTAGCCACGCTAGGACCTGCATGTAGCACAAGAGAAATCATAAAGGATATGGTCGACGCAGGAGTAAATGTGTTTAGAATCAATTTTTCGCATGCGGACTATGAAGATGTAAAGAATAAAATAAATATTATACGAAGTATAAATGATGAGTTTGGCTACACCACCGCTATTCTAGGTGATTTACAAGGCCCTAAACTGCGTGTTGGTGTTATGGAAGATGGCGTTATTGTAAACGATGGCGATTTAATAACTTTTACAACTGCAGAAGACATCCTTGGAACTGCAAAAAAAGTTTTTATGAAGTATCAAAATTTTCCAAATGATGTAAATCCTGGGGAAAGAATTTTGCTAGATGACGGAAAACTTATTTTTGAAATTGTTGAAACCGACAAAAAAACAGAAGTGATTGCCAAGGTTATTCAAGGAGGCGAATTGAAATCTAAGAAAGGGGTCAATTTACCAAACACAAAAATATCTTTACCTGCCATGACCGAAAAAGATATTGCGGATGCCATTTTTGCAATTGGTCAAAAAGTAGATTGGATAGCACTTTCTTTTGTAAAAACTCCTAAAGATTTGCAAGATTTACAAGAATTGATTGCTAAACATTCAGACGTTAAGATTCCGATTGTTGCTAAAATTGAAATGCCAGAAGCACTAGAAAACATTGACAAAATAGTTGCTTATTGTGATGGTCTAATGGTAGCTCGTGGTGATTTAGGAGTAGAATTACCTGCTCACGAAGTTCCTCTTGTTCAAAAAGATTTGATTCGCAGAGCCAAAATAGCTAGAATACCAGTTATTGTTGCCACTCAAATGATGGAAACAATGATTACAAGCTTAACTCCCACACGTGCAGAGGTAAATGACGTAGCTAACTCAGTAATGGATGGAGCAGATGCGGTAATGTTGTCAGGAGAGACTGCAACAGGTAATTATCCAGTTCAGGTTATCCAAAAAATGACACAAATCATTGAAGCTGTTGAGGACTCTCCATTGATTCAAGTGCCTCAAAACACACCACAAATTAGAACCAATCGTTTTGTAACTAAAGTGATTTGTCACCATGCAACAGAAATTGCAAATTCGGTTAAAGCCAAAGCAATATGCACCTTGACCAATAGTGGCTATACTGCTTTCCAAATTTCGGCATGGAGACCTAAATCACATATTTTAGTTTTTACTTCTAATAAAAGAATTTTAACGAGTCTTAATTTATTATGGGGTGTAAAAACTTTTTACTATGATAATTCTGTTAGTACAGATGATACTATTTCAGATATCAATGAAATTGCGAAAACAAAAGGATATGTAACTAAAGGAGATTTTCTGGTAAACCTATCTGCTATGCCAATCACAGAAAAAGGAATGGTGAATACTTTAAGAGTTTCGGAAATAGAATAGTTTTAATACCATTTTAGTTTTGAATGGTCTGTAATAGAAATGACAAAACAACATAAATTTTCCCAGTGAATTTGAAGCCTATTTGGTATAACTTGTTTTGTCTGCTCAAATTTGTGGACACAGTTTGCGTCCCATAAGCCTTCGGAATCGAAAAGCATCTACAATAAGCAACAGTCCGAATAATCAGGTTTAAAAACACAAAAAGGCGGAAAAACTTTAATTAGTTTTTCCGCCTTTTGATTTAAAAAAAAGAATCAAAACCAGACCTTGATTCATTTTTTTATTATGCTTTCTGAAATCTGAAATTTATACCAAACAGAACTCAAAATAATGGTACTCGATAATGGAAGGTTTCATAAGGCTAAAAAATTAATCATCCCTAAAAATATCGTTTTTGTTTTCTTACCACCATATTCTCCAGAACTTAATCCCGCCGAAAAAATGTGGGCAAAATACAAACGAGCTTTTTCAAATAAATTTTATCAATGCTTGGAAGATGTAGATGATTTCATTACCGAAGCAGTTAATACAACTAGCAAAAATGAGGTAATGAGTATCTGTGAATATGACTATATTTTTTTAGATCAAATTTGGACTATATTATAATTTTGTTTGGTATAAGATTATAGGCAGTTCTCCTAGTGCATATCGCAAGAAAAAAGGATAAGTGATTACACAAATACTATTTAACCTTAGCTTACTAAAACACAATCTCTACTGTAGAACACTAGCAACAATTTTCTCAACAGGAATCGTTCTCATAGCATTTTCATACCCTGCCACTTTTTTATTCCCATAAACCGAAGTGGGTAATTTTGGATACATATTTCTATCCGAGACTAAGGTATTTTCCAAGGGTTGATCAAAAGGCATAAATCCTGCATAAGGATGGGTTGCTCCCCAAAGTGTAATTACTTTAACGCCCAGCATAGCGGCTATATGCGCATTCGCTGAATCCATAGAAAGCATCACATCAAGATTTGTGATGAGTTGTAATTCTTGTTGCAAATTGAGTTTTCCAGCCACCACAATCACATTTTCTTTGTCTTTTGAAAGGAATTCTAGCAATTCAATTTCTTTTTTCCCACCACCAAAAAGCAGTATTTGATGTGTTTTAGTCGAGGCTAATTTGTCGATGACTTCTTGCATCAAATCCAAAGGATATACCTTAGAATCATATTGAGCAAAAGGAGCAATTCCTATTAATTTTTCGTGATTTTCTCCTACCAAACTAATAATTTTGGAATCAAATTGTTGCTTAGGCGGAAATATTGTCCCGACGCTTCGGGATGATAAATCTACTTTGAAACCCAATTTTTCAAACACTTTTGTATGCCTGTCGAACATGGTGGTTAAGGGTTTGAAAATTTTGTTTTCGGATCGAGTTAAAGCTGCTTTTTCGGCTCTACCTTTAACTACTGCTGCTGTTTTTATGCCACTGAGTGCAAAAAGTGCTCGAACAACTTTTGAACGCAACACATTATGTAAATCAGCAAAAGCATCAATTTCTAAAGCTTTTAAATCTTGATACAATTGCAACAATCCAAAGAAACCTTTATGTTGTTTTTTTTCGTCAAAAGCAAAAAAAGAAAGGTTCGGGATTCCGTCAAAAAATGGTTTGAAAAAAGGTCGTGAAATTACCGTGATTCTAATTTCGGGATTTTGCTGGACAAAAGCCATTAAAACAGGAACCGTCATGGCGACATCTCCCATTGCTGAAAGTCTCATGACGGCTATATGTTGGATTTTTTTGGGCAACTATTTTCTTAAATAATAAAACCATTAGGCTGTTAAGGTTCATTAAGTTTGTTTCTTAATTGTTCTTATCCCGATAGCTATCGGGACTTAATGGTTTCTACATTTTGATTACTTTCTTATTTCTTATTCTGATACAAAACGGGATTCAAATCATCATCATTGTACATTTTCATTTGTTTGTACACTTTCATGAATTTATCGCCGTTTTCGATGTCGTTAAGCAAATCGTCAATAGCGGTTGACAAATCCGTTCTTTGTTCTAAAAGAATATTCAATTTTGTCTGACATTTGTCTCTATGATCTTGCGAAGCATCGGTACGATTGGCTTCTTCTTTCATGTGGTAAATTTTCAACGCTAAAATAGACAATCTATCAAATGCCCAAGCTGGACTTTCAGAATTAATTTTGGCGTCATCTTTGACAACAACATGGCTAAATTTTTGAAGAAAATAACCATCTATGTATTCTACCATATCGGTACGTTCTTGATTAGAAGCATCAATTTTTCTTTTTAAAGTCAAAGCCGCAACAGGATCAATATTGGGATCTCGAATGATGTCTTCAAAATGCCATTGGACGGTATCTATCCAGTTTTTAAGGTATAATAAATGCTCGAATTTATCTTTCGGGAATGGGTTGTTAATCGGTTGATCTACAATGTCAAATACATGATAATCTTGAATACTTTGTTCGAAAACGGAATAGGCTAATTTTGAAAACATATCTTAATTTTTTTTAGTATTACAAAGGTACTTTATCTCCTTTTATAATGAAACTTTAAACAAAAATTATACAAATTGCCCAAAATACTTTTTTATACTTGCGAGAAAAACGCAAATAAACTACAAAGAATAAGGACTGATAAAACGATTTCTTGTTTTAATTGTAACTGCTTTATTTCGATGTGACTTGTTGCCATCACTGCTAATGGAGCAAAGGTGAAAATTAATAAATCATTACTTTTATTTGACGAAATAACAAAAATCACTAGACCAATAAAAAAGGAAGCAATGATTTTTTTGAAAGAAGTTTGCAATAACAAAGGCTTATTTGACAAAGAGTTAAACATAGAAATTACAAAAAATAAGGCTATCGTCATGTAAATTGAAAAGGCTCCGTTTTGATAATTATTGGTAAAATAATCTATTCCAAAATGGGTAGTGGTATGTTCTATTACATGATCAACAATACTTTTATTAAAGGTTATTGAGAAAAAAATAGAAATAATCCCCACAGCAAATAAGGCAATAAAAGGCAGTATCCAGTTTCTATAATCTCTTGAAACATGAAACAATATCGAAATAAAAACCAAAACAATGTAAAGGATGCACCAAAAATGAAACATCGACGCTATAAATATCCATAACGAGGCATCAAATATTTTTTCTTTAGAAGCCTTTAATGATTGTAACGAAATCAATCTACGGAGTGCTAAAAGAATAAAAAAATTGGCTAAAATCAATTTATAATTATCAAGAGCCGAAGGAAAAAAAAGTAGAAATAAAAAATAAAATAAAATGACATAGCTACTGTCTTTACTCAGTCCGTTCTTTTTTGCAACAAAATTAGCAACAAAAACAGAGCCTAATAAAATTAGAAACAATCCCATTTTTTTGAATAAAGACAAAGTAGAACTGAACCAAGTCAAATCTTGCATTTGATACATAAAAAAGAAAACTAGCATTAAAAATACGACCAAAATTAAATTTAATGGTGTAGATTTTTTAAAAACACTTGTTATCATAAGGATATTTTATACTTTTGTGACTGTAAATATAATACTTGTAATAGGATGAAACGAACCAAGTAATTTTTTTTATTAAAAATAAATACAAGCTGGATTTCATAAATTACAATTAACAAATAAAATTAACGCGATGAAAGCATTTTTTGAAGGAATACAATGGTTATTTGAAACCATATTTTTTATTCCACAAGATTTTATGAGAGAATTAGAACTGAGTCACTGGTTTCTTGCCAATGCAATCAACTGGGTTTTCATGATTATTTGTGCAGTAGCCATGGTATATTGGTGCAAACAATTAAAAATATTTGACGAAAAAGGAGAAGAAAACCAAGATACAACGGCTCATTCTTTTTTAAAGTAAAAACACAATAAACATAAAAAGATAATAAGAAGCTTTTATAAATCGTTTCCAATATCTTTTCTAAAATACATCTTATCAAAATGTAGCTTGTCTATATTTTGGTAAGATTTTTTTATGGCCTCTTGAAAATCATTCCCATAGGAAGTAACCGCTAAAACTCTCCCACCGTTGCTTACAATTTTTCCATTATCGATTTTTGTTCCTGCATGAAAAACTATCGAATCTTCAATAGTTTCTAATCCCGAAATCACTTTTCCTTTCTCGAAATCTTCGGGATAACCGCCAGAAACCAACATCACGGTTGTGGCGCTTCTTTCGTCTATTTCAAGAGTAAATTCATCTAGTTTTTCATCTGCTACAGCCAAAAACAACGCTACTAAATCTGATTTCATCCTCGGCACCACCACTTCGGTTTCTGGATCACCCATACGGACGTTGTATTCAATTACTATGGGTTCATTTTTTACATTGATTAAACCAATAAATACAAATCCTTTATACTCAATTCCATCTTTCTGAAAACCTGCAATGGTTGGTTTTACAATGCGTGTTTCGATTTTTTCCATCAATACCGCATCGACATAAGGCACTGGAGAAACGGCTCCCATACCACCTGTATTTAATCCTGTATCCCCTTCGCCAATGCGTTTGTAATCTTTGGCAGTTGGTAGAATCTTATAATTTTTACCGTCGGTCAAAACAAAGCAACTTAATTCGATTCCGTCTAAAAATTCTTCGATTACGACTTTTGAACTGGCGGTACCAAATTTTTGATGTACTAACATATTTCTCAATTCGGTCTTAGCTTCTGCCAAATCATGAATAATCAAAACGCCTTTCCCTGCAGCTAGACCATCGGCTTTCAAAACATAAGGTGGCTGTAAAGTTTCAAGAAATTCGCAACCTTTTTCAACAGTTTCTGCTGTAAAACTATCGTAGGCGGCTGTTGGAATGTTGTGCTTCATCAAAAACTCTTTCGCAAATTTCTTGCTTCCCTCTAAGGTTGCCCCTAATTTGGAAGGTCCAATTACTGGAATATGACTCAGTTTTTCATCATTCTTAAAAAAGTCAAAAATTCCTTTTACCAATGGATCTTCTGGACCTACAACTACCATATCTACTTTTTCCTGAAGGACTAGCGTTTTTATAGCGTCAAAATCGGTTGGGCTGATGTTTACATTTTTAGCTATCGAAGCAGTTCCTGCATTCCCAGGCGCTACAAAAAGTGTGTCGCAAAGTGGACTTTGAATCATTTTCCAAGCAAATGCATGTTCTCTTCCTCCCGAACCTAAAAGTAAAATTGTCATTGTATGATTTTTAAGTGCTGCAAAAATAGTCTGTTTTAATTTGAAATAATAATTTTTTTTATCTACTTTTGAAATGCTTATACCTTTTTATAAATTTCAATCAAAAACATGCAAACTGTTTTAAAACAACCTTTTACGAATGTTCAATTAGAACTTTTAAAAACTTTTTCGCATCAATTGCCCGAAAGTGATTTAATTGATTTGAAGAATACTCTTGCTTTATTTTTTGCCAAACGCCTTATTAATCAAGCAGATACCGTTTGGAAAGAAAAAAATTGGAATAACAAACTTGTGGATGAAATGCTGCATACCAAAATGCGGAAATCAAAATAGAAAATCTTGAAAAAAGTAGTTTTAGACACCAATGTTTTATTGGTTTCCATATCCAGTAAGTCAGAATTGCATTGGATTTTTCAAAATCTCCTTAAATCAAACTACATTTTGTGTTTAACTACTGATATTTTGTTAGAATATGCCGAAATAATAGAGCAAAAAATGGGGGTATTAGCCAGTGAAAATGTTCTGGGTGTTTTGGAAAACCTTAAAAATGTTGAACTCATTACCAATTACTACAAATTCAATTTGTTGAAAGATGAAGATGACAACAAATTTGTAGATTGTGCCATTTGCTCCAATGCCGATTATATCATTACCCACGATTCCGATTTTAATATCTTGAGAAAAATTGATTTTCCAAAAGTTGTCTTATTAAACACCATAGAATTCAAAGATTTACTGGACTAATACAAAAATCACTCCTTTATAAATGTTCAAAACATTCGATTTATCGCTTTTAATCAAGGGGTTTCCTATAAAGAAAGCAAAAGCCGAATTGCGAAAAATTCAGTCCATCCCTGAGCAGGAATATGAATCTTTCCTTGAAACTAAAAAAAAAGAAATTGTTGACTATCATTTAAAAAACAATTCTTCCTATCAAAAAATCGTTGGCAAAACCACTTTCAATAATTGGAACGATTTGCCTATAATGACCAAGAAAGACTTTCAAAAACCATTAGTCGAAAGGCTTTCCTCGGGATTTAGTTTGAAAAATACTTATATCAATAAAACCTCAGGTTCTAGTGGAGATCCCTTTGTGTTTGCTAAAGACAAATTTTCGCATGCCTTAACCTGGGCTATTATTTTTGACCGCTTTGGCTGGCATGGAATTGACTTTAACAGCTCATACCAAGCTCGATTTTATGGTATTCCTTTAGATTTTATGGGGAATACTATAGAAAGAATCAAAGACTTAATGGGGCATCGGTTGCGGTTTCCAATTTTTGATTTATCAGATGCTATTTTAGAAGAATTTTTACATCGGTTTAAAACTAAAAAATTCGACTACATAAACGGATATACGAGTTCCATTGTTTTGTTTGCCAAATTTTTACAGCAAAAAAATATTGTTTTAAAAAGCATTTGTCCTACTTTGAAAGTCTGTATCGTTACTTCTGAAATGCTTTTTCAGGACGACAAAATCCTGATGGAAAAACAATTTGGTGTTCCTGTTGTTAATGAATACGGAGCTTCGGAACTGGATTTAATTGCCTTTCAATCCAAAGGTGTCGCTACACAAAGCGACTGGCAAGTGAATTCTGAAACCTTATTTATTGAAATTCTAGATGAAAATAATAAAGCGGTGCCAAACGGAAAAGAAGGACGCATCGTGATTACTTCTTTATTTAATAAAGCGCATCCTTTTATTCGGTACGACATTGGAGATTTAGGCGTTTTAGACCCGAAAAGCACAGTAAAAAAACCCGTTTTGAAACAATTAATTGGTCGAACTAATGATGTTGCCCTACTCCCTAGCGGCAAAAAATCACCTGGACTAACTTTTTATTATGTCAATAAAAGTATCATTGAAGACGATGGCAACGTAAAGGAATTTGTCATCAAACAAACAAAAATCGATACTTTTGAAATAGAATATGTAAGCGAAACCGAATTAAATCAATCGCAAATCCAGAAAATTGAAGCCGCAATTGCCTTATATTTGGAAAATGGATTAATTTTTACATTTGTTAGAAAAGAAAGACTGGAACGAAGCAAAAGTGGTAAATTGAAACAGTTTGTTTCGTTGATGAAATAATTGGAGTTCCCAAATTGCGACATCAAGACGTTCAAGGTCACAATTTGTGATCTTGAAATTATTAAACGATAATTTATGGAAAACGAAATACTACTCTCTGAAGAATTGATTTCTAATAAAATTTACTTTATTAGAAATCAAAAAGTGATGCTGGATAGTGATTTAGCATCACTTTACGGAATTGAAACCAAAAGATTAAAAGAAGTTGTTAAAAGAAACATCACCAGATTTCCTGAAGATTTTATGTTTGAATTGACCGAATTAGAATACGATTCTTTAAGGTCGCAAATTGCGACCTTAAAGAAAGGAAGAGGTCAACATCAAAAATATTTGTCATCCGTTTTTACAGAACACGGCGTTCTTATGCTATCGAGTGTTTTGAAAAGTGACAAAGCCATTCAGACAAATATTCAAATTATGCGGATATTTTCGAGAGTGAGACAAATGCTTTTAAACACCACCGATTTGAAAATAGATATTCTCCAAATTCAGAAAAAATTAGAGAATCACGACAAGAATATCGAATTGGTTTTCTCTTATTTGGATGAGTTGTCCGAGAAAAAAGAAAATGAAAAACCAAGAACAAAAATTGGTTACAAAAAATAACACCCAATGAAAATAACCATAGTCGCAGGCGCAAGACCCAACTTTATCAAAATCGCACCCATCATCAAAGCGATAGAAAAAAAGCAAAACGAAGGAGCTTCCGTTTCCTATCGTTTAGTGCATACAGGTCAGCATTATGACAAAAACTTGAGCGATACTTTTTTTGAGGAATTAAATATTCCGAAACCAAATGTTAATCTCGAAGTAAAAAGTGGTTCGCAGGCGGAACAAACCGGGGCAATAATGATTGCTTTTGAAAAAGAATTGCAACAAAATCCTTGTGATTTGGTTTTGGTGGTTGGCGATGTTAACTCAACAATGGCATGTGCAATTGTGGCCAAAAAACAAAACCTGAAAGTCGCTCACGTGGAGGCTGGTATTCGGTCTGGCGATATGACAATGCCTGAGGAAATCAACCGAATCGTTACTGATAGTATTACCGATTATTTCTTTACGACCTCAACTACAGCTTCTGACAATTTGCTGAAATATGGGATTGAAAAAGCCAATATTCATTTTGTTGGCAACGTGATGATTGATACTTTATACCAAAATCTGGACCGGATTTTGGAACCCGTTTTTTGGGAGGAATTTCAATTGGAGACAGGAAATTACATCATTATCACCCTACATCGCCCTTCAAACGTAGACGAAGAACAATCGTTAATTCGATTACTCAAAGGAATCGATGCAATGGTTGGCGACAGAAAAGTAATTTTTCCGATTCATCCAAGAACAAAAGCCATTTTGGGCGAAACAAATTTAGCATTGAAAAATATAATTTTTGTAGAACCTCAAGGCTATTTGAATTTTATGTACCTCATCAAAAATAGTTTTGCCGTGATTACGGATTCGGGAGGAATTTCAGAAGAGACTACGGTTTTAGGTATTCCTTGTTTTACGATGCGTAACAATACCGAAAGACCCGAAACACAAAGCATTGGAACCAATACTTTGGTAGGAACTTCGATAGAAAATTTAGAAAAACTATTTAAAGAATTTATTCATCCCGATAGCAATCGGGAGGAAAAACGAAAAGCAGGAATTCCAGAGCTTTGGGACGGAAAAGCTTCTGAACGGATTATTGAAATTTTGCTAACAAAAAAATAATATCAATTTTAGATTCCTACGGAATGACAAAAAGAGTAAAAAAAAATGGACGAAATTCTCATCATATCGAATTATTATCCTCCAGAAAAAGGTGCGGCAGCCAATAGAATAGAGCAATTAGCACTGAAATTACATCAAAATAATTACAAGGCTTCGGTGCTTTGTCCGTTGGGGAATTACCCAAAAGGGGAGTTATTTGCTGAATACAAAGGCAAATTTTCGGTAGAAGAAAATCTTCAAAATATAGCCATAAAAAGACTTTGGATTTATCCCAGTGTGAGTAAAAATATTTTCAAAAGAACCTTGTCGGTATTGTCCTTTTCTTCGGCATTATTTTGCTACTTAGTATTCAACAAAACGCCTCATAAAGTGGTGGTGCAATCACCACCCTTATTGTTATCTTTTATCTCTGTTTTAGTGCTTTGGATTCAAGGGAAAAAAATCATTTTGAACGTTTCAGATTTATGGCCTATCGCAGCGATAGAATTAAAGGCTTTAAAAGCAGATAGTATTTCACATAAGGTTTTGTTGCTTTTAGAAAAATTCATCTATGCTAAAGCGACTTTAGTCTTCGGTCAATCAAAGGAAATTATTGACCATGTCCGTAACATTTTTCCCGATAAAAATTGCTATTTGTACCGCAATTTTCCTGATCATCAAGACTCTGAATTTAATTTTAAATTGAATACTGCTGAACCCATAAAACTATTTTATGCAGGATTGTTGGGGATTGCGCAAGGTGTTTTTGATTTATGTAAAAAAATGGAAACCGAAAATTTAAATATGGAGTTTCATGTTTTTGGAGATGGTGCCGAAAAATCTCAAATCGAAGATTATATTCTACAAAATCCAAATAAAAAAATAGTGTTTCACGGAATGGTAGATCGAGCCATTTTACACCAAAAAATTCTAGAATTTGACATCGCCATAGTCCCATTGACTACCAGAATTTTTGGTTCCGTCCCGTCTAAAATATTTGAATATAGTTCGTTAGGGTTTCCTATCTTGTATTGTGGTGGTGGCGAAGGAGAGACAATAGTAAAAGAAAACAGCTTAGGTTGGGTTGCCGAAGTTGGGAATTTTGACAGTTTGAATGCCACCTTAATTGAAATTTCTAAAACAAGTAAATTGGAAATTTATGAAATGAAAAAACAAATTATTAGTTATGCCAAGAAACATTTTAATCTTGATTTGCAAATGAAACAATTAATAGAAAAAGGGGCGTTTTAATAGGCTTTGGGTTCACCTTTTAAAATGTTTAATACTGTTTGAATAATGATTTTTAAATCTAATATAAGAGACCAATTTTCAATATAATAAACGTCAAATTTGATTCGATTTATCATATCATCATTTGTTTCGATTTCTCCTCTAAAACCTTTTACCTGAGCTAGACCTGTTATTCCGGGCTTTACATAATGTCTTAATGTATACTTTTTTATGGTGTTGCTATAGGCTTTATTCTGTGACCATAAGTGGGGTCTTGGACCAACTACTGACATGTCTCCAAGTAAAACATTAAAGAACTGTGGCATTTCGTCAAGGCTTGTTTTTCGCATAAATCTTCCCATTTTAGTAACACGCGGATCATTTTTAGAAGCTTCTTTTTCGGTTGTTTTATTAATTTGCATCGATCTAAACTTGTAACAAAAAAATTCTTTTTCGTCTAAACCTGGACGACCTTGTTTAAAAAAAACAGGCCCTTTTGATTCTAATTTAATAAAAATTGCTAATAATGGAAAAAGCCATGACAAAAATCCCACAATCACAATAAATGAAAAAATAATGTCGAAAATTCTTTTTAAAATCTTAGTAGTTGGATTATCAAGAATTGATTTTTGCATAGAAAGAACTGGGAAAATGTCATAGTAGTCTATTTTTAGATTTTTTGAAAATATTTCCTTCGTGTCAGGAATAAATTTTATTGTTCTGTTATTTTCGTCTGCAAAATCAACTAAATCTTTCAGTTGTGCATCCGAAACTTCATTCAATGAACAATAAATTTCGTTCACCTGATTTTCAATTACAAAAGATTTTAAATCCGCTAATTTCCCTTTAATATCTTGATTAGATTTTTTATCTGAGAAATAGCCCAAAAACCGATAGCCATAATCATTTCTGGTTTCAAACAATCCCTTTAATCGGAGTGCTTCTGGAGTGTACCCAATAATTACTGCGTTTCTAAAATTACTCCCCGTTATGATTCTGTATTTTTTTAAATAATAAAATAACAAAACTTTAAAAACGATAATTAACACAAAACTTAAAACCAAAAAAATAGCAACTGCTTTACCGCTAAAAATACTTTGTTTTGAAAACGGAAAAAAAGCAATAACAATTAACAAAAAAAGAATTCCTTGTTTTACTAATTTAGAAATAATTTCAACAGGCGTTGTAAAGCGATAGACTTCATAAAACTTGATAAAATAAGCTATTAGAAACCATCCGAAGTTTTGATATAATACATAATATAAACTATTCAAACGAAGTTCTCTAAAAAAATATAAGCATAATAAATCGATAACCAAAAGGTCTAGTATAACACTTATGGGTCTGATGTATTTTGAATATCTTCCTATTTGAGCTGCTGTCATATCAATGAATATATCCTGTAAAATCTTTATGTTCCTCTTTTAATAATTCTTCGGATGATAAGGACTTAAAATAGTCATACGTAATTTTCATACCTTCTTCTCTAGTAACTTTAGCCTCCCAGCCCAATATTGACTTTGCCTTTGTGGTGTCAGGTTGTCGTTGTAAAGGATCATTTATAGGTAAAGGATGATAGACCACTTTTTGATTCGTCCCTGTAAGTTTTATGATTTCGTCCGCAAAATCTTTAATGGTGATTTCGTCAGGATTGCCAATATTTACTGGATAAACATAATCGGAATGTAATAATCGGAATATACCCTCTACCTGATCGTCAACATAACAAAAAGAACGCGTTTGCATTCCGTCACCAAAAATGGTTAAATCTTCACCTCTTAGAGCTTGCCCAATAAAGGCTGGAATGACACGCCCATCATTGAGTCGCATTCTAGGTCCGTAGGTGTTAAAAATTCGAACTATTCTTGTTTCTACTCCATGAAAGGTGTGGTACGCCATAGTGATGGATTCCTGAAAACGCTTGGCTTCGTCGTAAACACCTCTTGGACCAATGGTATTTACATTGCCATAATATTCTTCTGTTTGAGGGTGAACCAAAGGATCTCCATACACTTCGGAAGTGGATGCAATAAGGATTCGAGCTTTTTTTACTCTGGCTAACCCTAAAAGGTTGTGGGTTCCTAGAGAACCTACTTTAAGGGTTTGAATTGGGATTTTAAGATAATCTATTGGACTTGCTGGTGAGGCAAAATGAAGAATATAATCTAAATCACCTGGTACATGAACAAATTTTGTTATATCGTGATGATAAAACTCAAAATGCTCTAATTTGAATAAATGTTCTATGTTTTTTAAATCCCCGGTGATGAGATTATCCATTCCTATGACATGGTAACCTTCGGCTATAAAACGATCACATAGGTGAGAGCCTAAAAAACCAGCGGCTCCCGTAATTAAAATTCTTTTCATGTAAAGTTTTATTTATATCGAATCGTTTAAAATTGCAATACTAACGAATTTTAAGAGTTTATATTGTTAAATTCTATAATTATTTATGGCGGTTAAGAAACAATATTTTGGTTTTTGCTAGAATTTGCTAATAGAAATCAAGGAGAATGATTAATTCTTAAATAAGCTATACTTTTCTTCTACAAATTCTTTTATTTCTTTTTCAAAGCGTTCTGTAGAGAATTTCAAAGCGTTTTCACGAATTGTCTTAGGGTTGAATTGCATACTTTCAAAGGTTTGAATTGCATTTAATAAAGATTGTACATTTTGTTCTTTAAAAAACAAACCTGTTTTTCCTTCTATTACTGTTTCAAGAACACCTCCTTCAGCAAATGCTATTACCGGAGTTCCACAAGCCTGAGCTTCTATGGGCGCAATTCCAAAACCCTCAACTCCTACTTGAATAAATGCCTTAGATTTACTTACATAATTTTTTACTTGATGTGTATCTAAAAATCCTGTAAAAACAATATTAGCTAAAGCTTTTTTTTTAATTTTTTCAAAAT
>JANMZS010000132.1:0-5530 GCA_031383535.1 Flavobacterium sp. | reverse complement strand
CAAACAGAAAAACTAATGACAGCAAGTGAAAAATATGTTTCAGGTGCAGAAAAAGAACTGGATGAGTTTTGTGATAAATATTTTTCACTTGCTGTCATTAGTTTTTCTGTTTGTTCAATAAACTTTTCAAACTCTTTATTTATTATAATTGGGTTGATTAATAGTAATTAGTATTTTAGTGAATTACAAATAAATGAAAAGGCAATTCGGGTGAAAGTTCAACGAAATTCCATTCTTTGTCCCAACTGTATTTATTTCCTGTAATCAAATCGGTAATTTTAAGTGGAGCTTTGTTTAGCAAGGCTTTTGGAAGTTTAACGCTTGCCTGAGTCGTATTCTTATCGTTAAGACTTGCAATCATTAAGGTTTCATTTTGTTTCTCGTCATCAAATTTATAATACGCTAAAACTTGGTCATTATTAGTGTCACAAAAAACAATATTATTGGTTTGCTGTAACGAAATTTGATTTTTTCTAATTGAATTAATTCTAGTAATTAGGGTAGTAATCTTATTTTGTTTTTCCCAGTCCCATTTTACAAATTCATATTTTTCAGAATCTAAATACTCTTCTTTTCCGGGAGCCATTGGAGTTGATATTTGATACTCAAAAACAGGTCCATAAATCCCTACGCTTGAACTTAAAGTAGCGGCTAGAAAATATTTTTGCAAATGAATGGATTCATTGCCATTTTGTAATGCAAAAGGGTTAATATCTGGTGTGTTTGGCCAAAAGTTAGGACGGTAAAATTCTTTTTGCTCCGATTGTGTTAATTCGGTAACATATTCAATCAATTCACTTTTTGTATTTCTCCAAGTAAAATAAGTATACGATTGACTAAATCCTTGTTTCGCCAATTCGTTCATGATTTTTGGACGTGTGAAAGCTTCGGCTAAAAATAAAACGTCGGGGTGTTTCTTCTTTATTTCTGAAATTAACCAACCCCAGAAAAAGAAAGGTTTTGTATGAGGATTATCAACTCTAAAAATTTTAATATCACATTCTTCAATCCAAAACAAAGCGACATCCAGTAATTCTGCCCAAAGATTTTTCCAATCACTACTTTCAAAATAAATAGGTTGAATATCTTGATATTTTTTGGGTGGGTTTTCGGCGTATTGTACAGTCCCGTCTGGTCTCCATTTAAACCATTGTGGAAAATCTTTGACATAAGGATGATCTGGCGCAGCTTGTAATGCATAATCCATGGCTACTTCAATTCCCAACTCTTTTGCTGCTTTAACCAATGATTTAAAATCATCAATAGTCCCTAATTCAGGATGAGTCGATTTATGCCCTCCATATTGAGAACCAATTCCCCAAGGAGAACCAACATCGCCATACTCGGCATTAGTAGCATTATTTTTTCCTTTACGATTTACTTCACCAATAGGATGAATTGGGGGGAAATATAGTGTGTCAAATCCCATCCTAGCTACCCTAGTCAATAATCTTTCACAATCTTTAAATGTACCGTGCTTACCATCTTCTTGAGAAGCAGAACGGGGGAAAAATTCATACCAAGTACTGTATAAAGCTTTTTTTCTATCTACATATACTTTCAATTCTAGTGATTTGTTTTCTAAAAATCGAATTGGATATTTCTTGAAAATTTTATGCAATTTAGACGACAAGGCTTCCTGAATTGCCCTATCATAATCATTTTCATTAGTAAAATAGTTTGCCACTTGTTCAAGATATTCTTTTTCAGAAACCGAAGCCAATTCCATAACTGACTTAACATATTCTGCACCTTCTAACAATTCCGATTTTACATACTGATTGTCTTGAATCTTGCGTTCCGTTCCGTGTTGCCAGTTCAAAGCATAATCTACCCAACCTTCAACAAAATAAAAATAATATCCTTGCTTTTCTAATTTAAAAGTGGCTTCCCATTCGTCATTAACTTTTGGAGTCATTCGCACTTCTTGCCATTTCTTATCATCTTCATGCTTAAATTTCACACAACATTCGATAACATCATGCCCATCTGAAAATACATCTGCAGTTACAGTTACTTTTTGATCTACAATTCTTTTAATAGGGTAAACTCCGCCATCCAATTGTGGCAAAACATTTTCAATTACTATTCGGGTTTGATTTTGCATTTTAAATAATTACAATTTCTAATGATTTAAATAAATATTTCTCGTTTTATAAATTATTTTATAGTGAAATTATTAGGCAAAATTACTCCTTTTTTAATTACAACTATTCCGTCTTTAACCGCATATAATTCATTTGACGTATCTTCTAAATGCTTGCCACCATTAATATAAACATCATTACCAATTCTACAGTTTTTATCAATAATTGCTGTACTAATAAAACATCTTTCACCGATACCCATCAACTGCTTATTGTTAGCAATATCTTTATTCATGTCTTCAATATTCTGATATAAATCATTACCCATAACATAACTGTTTTGAATAACACTATCTTCACCTATTCGGGAACGAATTCCTATAACTGAATTACTAATTTCTTTGGCATTCACTATACATCCCTCAGATATTAATGATCGATCTACATTTGTTTTTTTAAATTTTGTAGGAGGTAATAACCTTGGACGGGTATAAATTTTATTTTCATTGTCAAATAAATTAAATTGAGGCACATCTTCAGTTAAACCAATATTGGCCTCAAAAAAGGAATCAATATTACCAATATCTGTCCAATAGCCTTCATACTGAAAACTAAACACTTTTTTTCCTCCAGTTACAGCTTGTGGCATAATTTCTTTTCCAAAATCTTTAGTATTTGGATTAGACATTATATCTACCAATAATTTCTTATTAAAAATGTAAATCCCCATTGAGGCTAGGTAATGTTTACCTTCAGCTTTCATTTGATCACTAACTTCGGATTTCCAATCGGGCAATAATTCCTTAGCAGGCTTTTCGATAAAAGATTCTATACAACTTTCGGCATTGGTTTTTAAAATTCCAAATTCCGGAGCGTCTTTATCATTTACTGGTAAAGTGGCTATAGAGATGTCCGCTTCGCTTTTAATATGCGCCTCAATCATTTCGTCTAAATCCATTTGATACAATTGGTCACCAGAAAGAATCAATGCGTAATCAAAATCATGATTTAAAAAGTGAGGCATACATTGTCTTACTGCATCTGCGGTTCCCTGAAACCAACCTGCATTATCAGGAGTTTGTTCGGCGGCTAATATATCAACAAAAGCGTGCCCGAAATGACTAAATTGATATGTGTTCTTGATGTGAGCGTTTAAAGAAGCTGAATTAAACTGTGTTAAAACGAATATCCTATAAATATCAGAATTCATACAATTTGAAATTGGAATATCAACCAATCGATACTTTCCTCCAATTGGAACTGCGGGTTTTGAACGTGATTCCGTCAATGGATATAACCGGGATCCTTGACCACCACCAAGAATAATTGCAATTACATTTTTTCTTTTAGCTTTCATTTTTACTTAATATTAAATTGTACATTTCTATATATTTCCCACAAACATTTTCCCAAGAATGGTCAATATTCATTCCTTTTTTTATTATTTGATTTAACTTTTTTTTGTCTTTATACAAAATTACTGCTCTTTGAATCGAATAACAAATATCATTTATGGATGCTTGATCATGGCAAATTCCATTTCCATTATCTCCAAAATCAATTACAGTATCTCTTAATCCACCTGTTCTTCTAACAATAGGAATTGTACCATAAGATAGGGCATACATTTGATTCAAACCACAAGGCTCAACCCGTGATGGCATCAATAAAAAATCAGACCCTCCGTATATTAAATGTGCCAATTCTTCATTATAACCAATAACCGCATTATAATTACCTACAAAACTGGCTTTCAAATGATTTAATTGGTTTTCAATTTCAACAGTTCCTGAACCTAAAATTAGAATATTTATTTCTTTATAATTCTCAGACAAGGCCATTGCTGTAGCATGAGGTAGTAAATCGGCTCCTTTTTCATCTAATAATCTTCCAATAAAACTAAAAAGTGGTTTTTTTTGATCTAAATTAAACTGACTACACAATTTTACTTTATTTATCTGCTTTCCTTTTTTGAAATTATTTATAGAATAATTCTCTTCTAACAATTTATCAGTCAACGGTTCCCAAACTCCTTTATCTATACCATTTAATATGCCCTCTGACTTAAATTTTACTTTCTGAAATAATTGTTCCAATCCAAAAGCAGAGTAATTAATTTCATTCAAATAATTTGGCGAAACAGTTGTCGTTTTATGAGCACATTTAATACCTGTCGCTAATGAGTTAATCTTATTATTCCATTCCAATTCAGTCACCTTTGTTAAATCAAATTCTGGTATATAATGTAATTTATCAAAACCAAACTCTCCCTGATATATCGAATTGTGAATCGTTAAAACAGATGGAGTGTCTTGCAATTTAAAATATTTTTTTGAATACAACATCATAAATGGAATCAATCCTGTATGATGATCGTGACAATTAATTATATCTGGAACTAAATCCCTAGTAATTATCCAATCCAATACTGCAATCTGAAAAGACAAAAATCGCTCAATGTCATCTTCAAAACCATAAATTTCTTTTCTATCAAATAATTCGGGAATTTCAACTAAATACAATTCAAATCCTAATACATTATAGACTTCTTTATGAATATTGAAAGGAAAATTAAAACTTCCTAGCTTAACATAACTAGAATAGACAATTTCTAAATCATTATGATTAATAAAATTACTTTCATAACAAGGAATTACGACCTTAACATCGTGATTTAATCTGCTTAAATATTTCGGCAAAGCACCTACTACATCGGCTAACCCACCTACTTTTGCAACTGGATAGCACTCAGCAGCTATATGAAATATTTCCATTCAAGAAATTCATTATTTTCATTAATTTAAAAAACATTACTATTATAAACGAAACCATAGAATAGTCAATATATGTTTTTCTAAATTTAGTAAAAAAAAATTAATATACTAACTACTGAAAAAAATTATTGAAATACCAAAATAAACTACATTTCCAACCAAAACTTTGAAAATTCCTAAACTAATAAGACCAACTAGTATATTTATCGTTGTTATTTTAATCAAAACTACTTTATTGATTTTTGTGTAATTTTTTAAAAAAATAGATAAATTTAAAATACTCAGCTACTATTTATCAAGTTATGTTATAAACAATTATTCAAAAATTGTATTTCTATAGCATTTTAAAAAATTATATATTACATTAATGCTATAAACAAAAATTAGCTTTTAAAACACCGTTGATTCGAAAACAAAAAAACGCTGTTTCTATCGAAACAGGGTTTTTCAGAATCCTTGAATTGATTCTAAATAATTCCTACAATTTCCATCTTAAACAAAAAAAAACCCGTTCGTTAGAACAGGGTTTTTCAAAAGACCCGAGGCTTTAGCCGAACTGGCGAAGCAAAGGCGACGAACCGAGTCCCGATACTTCGGGACGAACACGTCGTACCTATAAAAAAAGAACCCCAACCTTTTCAGGTTGGGGTTCCATAAAAAAAGGCGACG
>JANMZS010000098.1:0-11627 GCA_031383535.1 Flavobacterium sp. | reverse complement strand
CGTAGGAAGTAAATATACTTACGAAGGCACACAGTATTTACCAGGCACTTACAACATCGCTCGTGTTGATAACAATGGCTGTTCATGGAAAACAGTGTTGACGGTAACTAATTATCCAGTTACTCCGGACAACACCGCGAGTGGAATAGTTTGTGTAGGATCTAAATTTACTTACGAAGGAACACAATATCTACCAGGCACTTACAATATTGCTCGTGTTGATAACAATGGCTGTTCATGGAAAACAGTATTGACAGTAACTAATTATCCAGTTACTCCAGACAACACCGCCAGTGGATCCGTTTGTGTAGGATCTAAATATACTTACGAAGGCACAGACTATTTGCCAGGAACTTACAACATCGCTCGTACCGATGCTAATGGTTGTGCATGGAAAACCGTGTTAACAGTAACAGTAAACCCACTTCCAACTATTACTTGTATAGATCCAGCATCTACAACTGTTCTTTGTGGTGTGACAAAAGTTAAATCACAAGAGAATACTGATGCAGAATTTTTAAGTTGGTTAAATTCATTTACATATAACACTACTCTTTATACTGTTGGTATTGCTTATGAATATGATTCAATTACGAATACTGTAAAATCTGATAATGGTGATGGTCCTAAAAATCCAGCAACAGGAGCCAATGCAAAAGTAACAGTTACATGGACTCTAACAGATAAAGAAACTGGTTGTAAAAACTCATGTTCATCAACTTTTACTGTAGCAAACGCTTGTATACCTACTTGTTCTTATACTAAAACAAATGTGAAATGCGAAGGAACAGGTACAGGTTCAATTACAGTTACTGTTTCTGGAGGTGCTCTTCCTTATACAGTTGATTTGTTTAAGGATGGTAATCCAGTTGCTTTAGATAGTAAAACAGGTACTGTAGAACCTTATACTATAACATTTGAGAATTTATTTTCAGGGTCATACAGTTATTTAGTTACAGATAGTAATCAAAGTAAGTGTAATAATAATGAACCAATTGATCTTGGAAGAGGAACTCCTTGTGGAGCAAATTGTACTTACACTCAAGGATATTATGGAAATGAAGGAGGAACTTCATGTGCTAATGGAGTTTCGTATTCTACCAAAGGTTTAATAGCGAAAGCATTATCTTCATATCCTTTAGGCACCATGACAATTGGTTTACCTGGCAAATCTATTTCTATTAGCAATAATCCAGTAGATATTCAAAAGATAATAGATGTATTACCTGGTGGAGGTTCTAGTGTGGTTTTATCAACTGGTAACTTTCTAATCACAGCGATGCCAGCTTCCTATTTGAAAAAAGGAAATATCAACAACACCTTATTGGCTCAAACTATCACGTTAGGACTTAATTTAGGTATTGATAACACTCTGGGTAGTTTTGCTTTACAAGTAGGAACATTAGCAATAGCATCTCCTCAAGGAGGTTGTGGCTCAAGTATTCCTATGGTTAGAAGTTGTTCTTTTAATATTTATACACCAACAATTAATGAATATAAATATTATAGTATTCCAGCTCTTGTAGGACTTTTGCCTACACCAACTGTACAAGGATTGTTTGATATGGCAAACACAGCATTAGGTGGAGGAGCTCTTCCTGCTGGTATAACTTTGTCTAATCTTGCCAGTGCTGTAGATTTAATAAACAATGTATTCGACGAATGTAGAATATCAATGGGTTATAATCAAACACCACTTACTTGTATTGCAGATAGAGCCGCTTTTGATGTTAATCCAGTTCCTATCATTGATTATGCTACTGTTATATATCAATTTAGTTATGTTTCAAGCGTGACAATAGAGGTGAGAAACAATATGGGAGTTTTATTAGCTACTTTTGTAGACCCTACTCCTAGTTATTTAGGTAAAGTTGTTCCTCTTCCTTATTTGTTCGGAGTGAACGGTAATTATTTTATAAAAGTAATTACTAATATAGGATCAACTACCAAACAAGTAACACATTAATTTTTAATTTAATTTTTATCAGAAAAGCATCTCGTGAGAGATGCTTTTTTTGTTAGATGTGTCTCGTTCTAAAATGAGTTGATACAAAATATAGAAATATTTAAAAGAAAGTTTTTTAATAGAAATTATTCCTTAACAAACTGTTTAGTAATTCTTGAGGTGCCATTTGTGAATTGAATTAAATACGCTCCTTTTTTCAAAGAATCTAGATAGACTTTATTGTTTTCTAAATGATTTCTTTCTAATTCTTGCCCCATTAAATTAAAAATTATAAAATCAGTATAATTTTCAGAATTTGAGATATTAATTAAATTCCCTTTAACAGGATTCGGAAACAATTTTAATGATGATTTAATATCCTTTGAGAGGTTCTCTGTTTCGTTAATAATAGTCACTTCCTTACCACTTTCAGGTTTTGCAGTAGAGTTGGCAATGTTTACCGTATAATCTTCTACTTCTCCATAAGTGAAAATTTCGCATGAATTTGGAAGAGTATTATTCTTCATTGAAACTCTCATACGAGTGATGCCTATTGAAGCATTAGTTGGTATAGAAAAACTACCACTTACCGACTTTGCTTTAGTTTTTAATTTGCTAAAAATAAGCTCGCCATTATCTTCAAAATCACCATCTTGATTAAGATCAATCCAAAGACAGTAGGATTCACTTAAAGTTGAACGAACCCAAGTAGGTGTAATTATAATAGTATTAATTGCTCCTATTGCCAAATTAGTTGACATTGAAACAAAATTTCCATAGCCGTTATTGTTACCTGAAGTATTCGCAATTGAGCCAATTTCAACTTTGTTAATGTATTCTTTATCAGTATAACTTCCAGATGAAGAGCAGTAAGCTAAATTAAATTTATCTAAAGTTGTGTTTACTGGATTTGCTAAAGTTACGATATTTAAAACATTACTAGAAGCCGACAAATTTCCAGCCGCATCTTTAGCAATGACATAAAAGCTGTAAGAGGTTGAAGCTAATAATCCAGACATAGCTAATGAGGTAGCAATAGTAGTTGTCTTCAACACTCCATTTTGATATACGTTGTATCCCGTAACACCTATATTATCAGTAGCTGGAGTCCATGATAAATTTGTATCAGAAGACGTGGTTCCTGAAGCAGAAAGAATTGAAGTTGTTGGAGATGAAATATCAACTGTTGCAAGTGTTGTTATATTAGTGCTGTTGCTCGCAGAAGATAAATTTCCAGCTGCATCTTTTGCAATTACATAAAAACTGTAATTAGTAGAAGCTGACAGTCCAGATACAGATAATGAAGTGGACGTAGTGGTTGTCTTCAACACTCCATTTTGATATACGTTGTATCCTGTAACACCTATGTTATCAGTAGATGGAGTCCATGATAAATTTGTGTCTGAAGACATGGTTCCTGAAGCGGAAAGAATTGAGGCCGTTGGAGCTATGGTATCGGTAATACTCAAACCATTGATAGTGAAATTTATATTGTTTACATCAAAGAAAATTTGATTGGTTCCTTTAACCATGATTCGATTTTGATTTCCAGGCAAGCTTGGGATTATAATATTGGCAGAACCATTATTTGGAGTTCCCGAAAGCAAATTGATTGCAAAAGTTTTTCCTCCATCAGTAGAAAGTAAAATATCTACCGTAGCACAGTTGACTCCATTTGCGTTTGTGCCAGCTACACTCCAGTTGATGGTTTGTGTAGTTCCTACTGTGTAGGAAACGGCACTATTTTGAGAGTCAACTTTAAATGGTCCAGAGTTGCCATCAACACTAACAACCATATCGTCAGTATTATTAGCTGAACCACCAGCTCTATTGTCGCGAACAGTTAATCTAAAATTTAAAGTTCTTGAAACATCAGATAGTACTTCAACAGGGATTTCTAAGCCTGATGTTGAAGTCGAACCTGATAATATAGTTGTCATGTTTGGAAAATATCGAGTAGGTGTAGTACTTTGAGAATAGGATCTAAAAAGAGGTCCAGTTATAGCTGTGCTAGTAGGTACTGTAGTGATAGAAGTTCCTAAATCCATTTCTTCCCACGAATAAGTTAGTAAATCATCAGTATTGGCATCCGTAGCAGATCCCGTTAATAAGAATGGTGTTCCTTTGGGAATGGTGTAATCTAATCCAGCATTTACTATTGGTACAGCATTTCCAGTAGCAACTAGTATAGCACAGGTTTTATTTTTGACATTGTCAGTAACTTGTTGGATACTAATAGCGTGAAAATAAGTATCACAATTTTTCTGAACGTCCTTGGTAGTAACTCCTGCATAACTCATAATGGTAGAACCACTTCCCGGTTCCATCTGTGCCAAAGTACCTTCATTCATGTAGGTAAACGTATGATTAGCACCCAATTGATGACCCATTTCATGAGCAACATATTCAATATCAAAAGTATCACCGCTATAATTTGTTGGTATAGCGCAGGTATAACCTGCTCCTTTGTTAAAATCGCTACAAACACAACCAATACATCCAGCATCACCGCCTCCTCCAACAGGAGCGGCACCCAATAAATGACCTATATCATAGTTGGCTAGGCCTATGCTAGAATTCAAATTTGTTTTAAGTTCAGATCTCCAATTGGATTTACTAGTATAATCAGAATAGGGATCTGTTAATGCGTTAGTATATATAATGGTATCATTATTGGAAATAAGAATCAATTTCACGCCAAAGTCTCTTTCAAAAACGCCGTTGATTCTAGTTAACGTGTTATTCATCCCAGCAAGAGCACCCGCTTTAGTGCTGCCAAAATAAGCCACATATTCAGCAGTACAGGATAATGCCAATCTAAACGTTCTTAGTTTGCCATCGTCGGCAGCATATCTGGCAACCGTGATGTTTTTTTTTGTTTTTTGGCTGTTGTTTATAATCTGGTCGATAGTGCCACATTCAAATTGGTCTGTAGTAGCTTCTTTTTCTGATTTTTTATAAATCGAATACGTTTTCAAATCCGACGTTACTGGTTCAATAAATACTGCTGATTGATCTGGGTATAAAGTCATCGATTTGAACCCTATCGGTGAATTACTGAAATAAGCTCGGGCATTAGGGTTGTCTATACCTATAGCAACATAAGATTTAATTTCAGGGTATTTTTCAGCCAATTCATTATCCATTATTGAGTTTTCATAAACTCTGAAATTTTCTAAATTTCCATCGCCGTTTGGCAAAGAAATAATAGTACTTGAAGTGTTATTTAATTCACTTCTTTTTGGAGAGGAAACGAGTTTGTTTTTTAAAGAATTTAAATCTAAATCAAACAAATGTTTTAATGGCAGGTCAGTTTTTTTTAGGTCTTTAGAATTTTTTTTTATGTAAGATGGTTTCCATATTGAATTTACATTTTGTGAAAATGAAACACTGCAGATCACCAACAAGGTAGCTGTTATAAATTTATTCATAATATTTTTTACTTAGTAGGTTAAGTCATTTCAAAATTATAAACATATCTTATTTTATCGATAAAAAGTATGTTAAAATCGATTAAATACACTATTTTTATATTTTTTGTACTAAAAAAATTATTTTAATTAAAAAAAGCATGTGCTTATTGAAAGAGGGAAAAATCTATTTTAAGTTGTTTATAGCATATAATTTTTCTTATATGGTAAACGAAATATAAATTCATAATTGATTTATATATGGTTCAATTTTTTGATAAAATAAACTTTGGCACAGTTCGTGGATAAGGTCTAAAATCTAAAATCATTAAAAAATAAAATCATGAAAAAAATAATCACTCTTTTAGCCGTAGTAGGAATTTTAACTTTTCAAAGTTGTACCGTAAATGATGCTGAACTAACCGTAGATAATGATACGATTAGTACAGTATTTGAGAATAGCACGCCCTATAATTTTACTGTTAACAATGGTTATAAAATCAATTTTGATTTACCGTATACAATTTATTCTTCGGATATGGTTTTGGTTTATCGATTGACAGGAACCGTAAGTGGAAATGATTTATGGGAGTTTTTACCAGAAACTCATTATTTTTCTGACGGAACTAGAGATTTTAGTTATAATTTTGATTTCACCAGAAATGATGTTCAAGTTTATTTAGAAGGGAATAATTTAGGTTCTCTTAATTCAGTCTATCGATTAAATCAAACTTTTAGATTTGTAGTTATTCCAGCTGAACTTAGGTATGCTGTTGATGTAAATAATTATAACGAAGTTATGACTACTTTAAACTTAAAGGAAAGTCAAGTTCAAAACATTAGTTTCTAAATTAAATTCAGTAAATAAAAAAAGGAAATCGTGAGATTTCCTTTTTTTATTGTAAAACTGTAAACGACAATTATTTTTCATTAGAATTATCTTTTGCTTTCATTTTTAAAGAAACTAGAATGCCTGTCAATAGCGAAAGAGCAATAAAAGCCAATGATACCCATTCCGAAATTTCAACAAAATCATGAGCTAACATTTTGAAACCTACAAAACTTAGAATAGCAATCAAACTATATTCTAAATGAGCAAATTTTTCGAGCATATTAGCCAGAAAGAAATACATAGAACGCAAACCCAGTATAGCAAAAATATTAGAACTAAATACTAAAAAAGGATCAGATGTAATCGCTAAAATTGCGGGAACGCTATCTAGCGCAAAAATAACATCCATCACTTCAATAACAATCAGCGCCACAAATAAAGGTGTTGCTGCTTTTTTAACTTTTTCGGTTGTAATGAAAAATTTTTCATGATTCATTTCAGCTGTTATTGGGATGACTTTTCCAAGTGTTTTATATACGAAGGAATCTTTAGGTTGAAAGTCTTCTTCTTCAACTGAGAATAACATTTTAACTGCGGTAAAAATTAGAAAAGCTCCAAAAAGATAGGTTGTCCAAGCAAATTTATTGACAATTAACACCCCAAAATAAATCATCAAGCCTCTAAAAATAATAGCACCTAAAATTCCCCAAAACAAAACCCGATGTTGGTATTTTTGAGGTATTTTGAAAGAGCTAAATATAATGGCTATTACAAAAATATTGTCAACACTCAATGATAGTTCTATTAAATAACCAGTGAGATACTTTATTGCTGCTGCTGCAGGTTTTAAATCATCAGGATTAGAAATGTAATTGGTACTATACAACCAATAAATAACTCCAGAAAAAAGAAAAGAAATAGTAACAAATATAGTTGTCCATTTGCTAGCTTCTTTGGTGCTAATAATATGTGGTGTTTTGTTAAAAACACCTAAATCGAGTATGAGAAAAACTAAAATAGAAGTTAAAAATAAGGTCCAAACAATCATAAATTGATGATTTTATACTAATGCAAAGATACTTTTTTTCAATTCAATGTAGATTGAAAAATTTAAAACATAAAAAAAATGCTTTCAGAAATGAAAGCACTTTTAATAATCTATTTGAATTAGAATTATATTGCTGATTTAACAGTTTTGATAATTCTTGCAGCAATTTTGTATGGATCACCGTTAGATGCTGGTCTTCTATCTTCTAACCAACCTTTGTATCCTTTTTGAACAGCGATTAATGGAATACGGATTGAACATCCTCTATCAGAAATTCCCCAAGAGAAATCATGGATAGAAGCTGTTTCGTGTTTACCAGTCAGACGTTGGTCGTTGTAAGCACCATAAACAGCAATGTGTTCAGCAGTAACTGGACGGAAAGCTTCACAAATTTTTGCGTAAACCTCTTTGTCTCCAGAAGTTCTCAAAGCTGAGTTTGAGAAGTTAGCGTGCATACCAGAACCATTCCAGTCTGTATCTCCAAGAGGTTTAGGGTGGTACTCAATATACATTCCTTTATCCTCTGTTAATCTTTCTAATAAATATCGAGCAACCCAGATTTCATCACCTGCTTTTTTGGCTCCTTTTGCAAATAATTGAAATTCCCATTGTCCACATGCTACTTCTTGGTTGATTCCTTCAAAATTTAGACCTGCTTCGATACATAAATCAGCATGCTCTTCAACTAATGAACGTCCGAAAGTATTTTGTCCTCCAACTGCACAGTAGTATTGACCTTGAGATCCATGAAGAGGAAAACCAATAGGTAGTTTAGTTTCAGAGTCCATAATAAAATATTCTTGCTCAAAACCAAACCAAAAATCATCATCAGAATCGTCAATAGTTGCTCTACCATTTGTTACGTGTGGAGTCATATCGGCATTCATAACCTCAGACATAACTAAATATCCGTTGATACGAGCTGGATCTGGATATATTGCTACAGGTACTAACCAACAGTCTGATGACCCACCTTCTGCTTGTCTAGTAGAAGAACCGTCAAAAGACCAGTTTCCTAATTCTGCTAATGTTCCTTTGAAATCTTCATGTTCTTCAACCTTAGTTTTACTTCTAAGACTTTGAGTTGGTTCGTATCCATCTAACCAAATGTACTCTAGTTTAATTTTAGCCATAACAATATAAATTAATTTAATGATTTTTAAATGTATGCAAATATAATTTAAAAGTTTATGGAGGTAAAACATTGAATGCAAAAATCTGATTTACAATCAAATTTTTGTGAATACCTTATTTTCGAGGGGTCTAAATTTTCAATACGCTATTTTTTATATGTTAAAAACAATAATTTCTTTTTATGAAAATATAAAGTCTATGTTAATTTAAAAAATTTAACAAAATTACTACTATTATTTAATTCAATAAATATTTCATAAATATCAAAACCTAAAAACTAAATTCCAATTAGTATCTTTGCCAAAAATCTATCTGCCAAAGCAGTAACGCAACAATTCAATTCATGAGTTCAGATTCTAGTAAACGATATGCACTTCGGGGGGTTTCGGCTTCTAAAGAAGATGTGCACAACGCCATAAAAAACATCGACAAAGGATTATTTCCTCAAGCTTTTTGCAAAATTGTGCCTGATTATTTGACCAATGACGAAGAGTATTGTCTCATTATGCACGCCGATGGAGCGGGTACAAAATCTTCTCTTGCCTATATGTATTGGAAAGAAACAGGTGATATATCCGTTTGGAAAGGTATTGCACAAGATGCTTTGATTATGAACATTGACGACTTATTGTGTGTTGGTGCTACTGATAACATTCTCCTTTCTTCCACCATTGGACGAAATAAAAACCGTATACCAGCCGAAGTTATTTCGGCAATCATCAACGGAACCGAGGAATTAATCAAGGAACTCGATACTTTCGGAGTCACCATTCATTCAACAGGTGGAGAAACTGCCGATGTAGGCGATATTGTTCGAACTATTATTGTAGATTCAACAGTTACGGCTCGAATGAAACGTTCTAAAGTAATTGATAATGCTAATATAAAAGCCGGCGATGTTATCGTAGGATTGGAATCTTTTGGTCAGGCTACTTATGAGAAAAGCTATAATGGGGGAATGGGAAGCAACGGATTAACCTCTGCTCGTCATGATGTTTTCGAGAAATATTTAGCAACAAAATACCCCGAAAGTTATGATGCCGCCGTTCCTGAGGAATTAATTTATTCGGGTCAGGTAAAACTAACCGATGCTGTCGAAAATTCGCCAATCAATGCGGGTCAATTAGTACTTTCGCCAACGAGAACCTATGCGCCAATCATCAAGAAAATTCTAGATAAATATTCGTCTAATGAAATTCACGGAATGGTGCATTGCAGTGGGGGAGCGCAAACAAAAATTCTGCATTTCCTGCCTGCCGACAGGCATGGCATAGACAATTTACACATTATTAAAGACAATTTATTTCCAGTTCCACCATTATTTAAGTTAATTCAAGAACAGTCTAAAACAGATTGGAAAGAAATGTATCAAGTATTCAACTGCGGGCATCGTATGGAAATTTATGTTCCCGAAATCATTGCAAATGATATTATAGCTATTTCTAAATCGTTCCATGTCAATGCCCAAATTGTGGGTAGAGTAGAAGCTGCCGATAGTAATAAATTAACGATTACCAGTGAATACGGCATTTTCGAGTATTAAAAAATTGTTTAAAAGTTTATAGGTTTAAAGGTTTAATCGTTGATTGCTAAACTTTAAACCTTTTAAACTCCTTAAACTTTAAACTTTTTCACAATGTACGAACTACTTTTTTGGCAATATCAAGACGGAATTTATCTCAACCATCATTTGGTTTACGAAGCTTTGGTCGAACAACAAGAAGTCGAAGGTCTGGAAACACTTCCTGTTCAAGTTATTCTAAATCGCATCAATTCGGTTTTTTCGAGTTGGGAAAAAGTAGACGAAAACAGTTGGAAAAACACCAATGGAAAAGGTGCTATTCACGTCAAAACCACTTCACAAAGCATCCAAATTGATTGCTACGGAACCGAAGGTAAAACCATGAATCTTCTAGCTGATACTTTAGAAGAATTCAAATGTCCGCTCTACGACCCACAAGTTCCGGTTCGTTATGACGAAATGAACGAATAGATTTAATTTTATAAAGAAAGAAATGATATTATTACTATTATTTATTCCGATGCTTTTTCAATATATAATTGGAAATAAAATATTGTTTAAACCTCTTGTTAATAATAGGTGGATTCAAGATTTTATCGGTGTTTGTGCAATTAGTTTGATATTTCAATTTGGAATAACAATTGTAAGTTTTATATTGACAGTTCGTTCAATGACCTCCCAGGGAAATAGATGTGCAACTGGAGCAATTGGAATTTTTCTTTTTAGTTTTCTAATAACAGTTTTTATGTTACTAGTAATGTTTTTGCAATTTTCAAGAGGAAAAAGATATAATAAAGAATAGATTTTTAGAATTACTATGAAAAAATCCGTTTAATCTGTGGCATCCGTGGCTAATTCAATACAATCTATGATCGCCAATTTATTCTTTAACTAATTTATGGGAACATTCGTAATCAGTAAACGATTTGATGATCGATACAAATTTGTATTCACTTCCCGAAAGGGAAAAACTATTTTTACCAGTCCTTCTTTCGAACTTAAGATGGAATGTGAAGCAATTATTGAAGTAATACAGTCAAACATCGAAAAATATACTTACATAAAATCTAAGTCATCCAACGGAAAATATTTTTTCAAAATGATGTTGAATGATGAACTCATTTCCACCAGCCGAAAATATACCACACCGCTACTACTCCAAAAAGGAATCGATGAAATTATGCAATACGCCTCAAAATCGGAAGTGTTAGATTTTTCGATGAATGATTTTGAGTTTGTTGATTTTGATTAAAGCTTCGCAGAGCATTATACGACTATATTTTGCGGTTACACTTTTTCATACTTCGAAGGGTTGGCTATATCTCTATTTGAATTTTCACTTTTCCACCTAATCCTTTTTCCACAATATCATACAAAGTTTTGAGAGTCAAATTACTTCCGTTATTTTCAATTCTGGAAATATATTCTCTTTTCTTGTCAACTAAATCTCCAAGTTCTGTTTGAGTTAGATGTTTTTCTTCACGAGCTTTTTTTAAAAGTAAACCAATTTTAAAACCTTGGAATTCTCTATCAAGTTCGTCACGTCTTTCAGTTCCTTTTTCACCGTAAACATTATTTTTAATTTCTTTCCAACTTTTAGTTTCCATAGTTATTTAGATTTTTTTTCTGTGTAATATTTAGTCATTAATTTCAACGCTTTTTCCATTTCATTTTTCGGTGTCTTCTGCGTTTTCTTTTGAAAACCGTTAAGTAAAATGACGAGTTTTCCATTGTCA
>JANMZS010000080.1:0-2727 GCA_031383535.1 Flavobacterium sp. | reverse complement strand
GAAAAACCAGTTACATTTTTACCTTTGATTAAGTAATCACCGTCTTCATTTTTGACATTCAATAAAACTGATGGTGAGTGACATACCGTTGCAATTGGTTTTTTGGCATCCCAAAAATCTTCAATAAGTTGTATTGAATTTTTATCGGCTGCTAAGTCCCACAAAGGACCATGACCGCCAGGATAAAATATGGCATCGAAATTTTTTTCAGAAATGTCACTTAATTTTGAAGTATTTCCCATTAATTGTAATAGATTTTCATCCTTTTTGTAACGAATGGTCGATTCCGTTTGATTTTCTGGAGAATCGCTTTTGGGATCTACTGGTGGTTGACCGCCTTTGGGTGATGCCAAAGTGATTTGTGCTCCAGCCTCTTTTAATAGATAATAAGGTGTTGCAAATTCTTCTATCCAGAAACCTGTTTTTTCGTCAGTAGTGCCTAATTGGCTGTGCGATGTAAGTACGATTAGTATTTTCATTTTTTTTTATAATTTAATTTTACCTTGTGCTGAATCGATATTAATGTCGCCCGTAATTACGGATGCAATCATTTTAAAGAAGTTTATCATTTTTCCGTTTTCGTTGTCCCAATAATTTGCAGTTTTAGTGGTTGCTTTTATCAATGAAATATTTATATCATCAACGCCGTCTTTGAACCAAATTTTTAATAATGGGTTCCATAATTCCGCTATTATATTTTTATCTAAAACAATATTTGCATCAGCATTCACAGATAAGTAAGAATTTTTTTCGGGACAAGAAAAATACAATTGCACGTTATTATTGGTTTTAATATCTTTATTTCTATCGCTGTCTAATCCACTAAAAAACCAAATATTTCCGTCTTCATCTACAGTTTGGGCAGTCATTACAGTTGAAGAAGCTCCATTTTTATTTTTTAAATCTGTAGAAAAGAAACAGAATTTAATAGTATCTACCATTTTTTTTAGTTTCAAAATTCCTTCTTCATTATCTAAATTTTCTATAATATTCATAATTGTTTTATTTATTGTTTAATGAAAAATAAAATTCCGATTTACCATTTTTTATGTTAATTAACGATTATCTAACTCGCGTACTTTTTCGTTGGTCACTAGCGGAAAATTGGAAAACTCTTAGTGTTTTAGATGTCGTTGCGCCAACTTATCAAATTAACAAAAATGGCAATCAGAATTTATTTGTTTTTAAACTTCAAAATGTACCTCAGAAGTGATGGGAATATTCAAAACTTTAGATATAAGGCAATTTTTTTCAGCTTCTCTTGTAATTATTGAGAATTCTTCAGCTGTAATTCCTGAAACTACGCCAGAAATATTCAAATGAATACCAGTAATACTTAATCCTTCCATAGTTAAAGTCGCTAGGGTATTGAGTTTATTGGCTATAATTCCTTTTGTATTTAGTAATGAAGAAACTGCCATTGTAAAACAACCCGCATGAGCTGCAGCTAATAATTCTTCTGGATTTGTTCCTTTTTCGCCTTCTTCAAATCGGGTTTTGTAACTGTAATTGGAGTTTTCAAGAACACCACTTTGTGTTGACAATGTTCCTTTTCCTTCTTTGAGATTTCCCTCCCAATGGGCGCTTGCTGTTCGTATCATAGTTTTTTAGTTTTTTACTTCGTTTGTTAATGGTACGTTTTCTTCAAAATCAGTGAAGTTTTTGATCGTTATTTTAGAAATTTCTATCAAGGCTTCTTTCGTGTAAAAAGCTTGATGTGGCGTAATTAAAACATTATGAAACGATATTAATCTTTCAAAATCATCGTCTTGAATGATGGTTTGGGATTGATCTTTGAAAAATAAATTGATTTCCTTTTCATAAACGTCAATGCCTAAATAACCAATTTGTTCACTTTTTAAAGCACGTATCACATCTTTGGTATTAATAATTGCGCCCCGACTGGTGTTGATAATCATGGCTCCTTTTTTTAATTTATTGAAGGCTTTTTTATCAAATAAATGATTTGTTTTTGGAGTCAATGGACAGTGAATTGAAATAATATCTGATTCAGAAAGTAATTCATCAAAGGTTTTGTATAGAACACCTTTACGTTTCAAATCTTCATTTTCTTTGATATCAAAAGCAATAATTTTACAGCCAAAACCAAGCATAATAGCGCAAAAGGCACGTCCTATTTTTCCTGTTCCTACAATTCCGATTGTTTTTCCAAATAGGTTAAAACCCATTAAATACTGTAGCGAAAAATTATTTTTGCAAACTTGATTATAGGCTTTGTGCGTTTTTCGGTCTAAGGTTAAAATTAATGCTACTGCATGTTCTGCTACTGCTTGAGGAGAATAGTCTGGTACTCGCAATACTTTTATGTCATTTTCTCTAGCCGATTCAAGATCGATATTATTGTATCCTGCACTTCTTAAATCGATTAGTTTAATGCCTATTTTGGCTAATTTTTCAATACATTTTTTGTCAATAGTATCGGTTACGAAAACACAAACTGCTTTAAAACCTTTGGCCAAATGTGCTGTTTCAGCACTTAGAGATTCTTCAAAAAACACCAATTCATGTTTGTTACCAATATTGTATTTATTGAAATACTCACGTTCGTAAAACTGTGTTCCAAATACGGCTACTTTCATCTTTAAATACTATTTTTTAAATGGAAGATGGAACGCCTAAAAATATTTTATCTTTTTTAAGAAAACATACTTTAACGTTTCATTGGTTTTTATTGATTATCTTCTTCTAAATCGTTATGATTGTCGC